>JAUWOM010000090.1 GCA_030612085.1 Actinomycetes bacterium | reverse complement strand
TTTCAATATCATATTTTTCCTCATCAATTTGAATAACTCCCTTACCTTTCGTAATGTAATATATCTCTTCATATTCACAATGTTTATGCCCATTAGTATTGCATCCTGGATAAACCATAGTATAACCAGCTGTCATTCTTTTTGTCTCAGAAGACTTGGGATCAAGCAAAATATATGTATCTCTTAACATTTTATTATCTTTTTTATTTAATAAATTACTAAAAGAATTATCTTCACAATCTTTATTCATTTTATTAAAATTTTCTCTTTTATATTTCATTTTATATTATACCTTCCCCTACAATTTTTTTACGGTCGGTTAATTTTTAAATTAGATAAACATTCTATGGTCGGAATACCATTTTCGTCCCACTCACGTTCTCGGTAATATTCATCTAACATTAAATCGTAATTTTTTTTAGTGATAGCATGTCCAGCAGAAGCACCTTTGCCTCCAAGAGGTTCTTCCATGCGAGGAGGTAGATAGTCATCTTCCCTAGTAATACCTTCTCTAACCAATATCATTCTTTCTAAAGAATAAATTCGGGATCCGATTTCCATAAGAGTAGAATTAAAATCATAACCAGTAATATCTTTTAAAATAACATCCTGAGGATTATTGGTAAAACCCAAGACTTTTCTCACTTGTGTGCATACACCTGTACTATCTAAATAAGCTCTTACATCTTGCACCTCTTTAACAAGTTTTCCTTTATTCTCAAAGGCAAATCTATTATTTTTTTCAGAACTTAATTCGTCACTTATAGTATATCCTCCAACATTATGACATGCTCCTCTACTTGAAGTACCATATGCTAAACCCATACTTGGTATCCCTCTGGGATCGTAACCAGGGAAAGGCAATCCCTTTACGTGAAGAGCATATTTTCTTGCTTGAGGTATTTTATGAATAATAGCTTTTATTCCTTTAGATAACAGTTCCCCAATACCCTTTCTATAGGCGATCTTATGTATTATTTCTATTAATGCATCGTCATTACCAAAATTCAGTTCAATTCCCTCTGTATCGTCTTTATTTATAATCTTTCTTTCAAAAAGTTCCATCACCAAACCAATTACACAACCTGTAGAGATAGTATCCATAGAATATTCATCACATAACTTATTAGCTTTTAAAATGGTAGCGAAATTATTAATTTCACAATTTGACCCTAGAAGGGCAACTGTTTCGTAATCTGGATCTACTATAGTTCCCTTATATTTACCTTTCTTTACCTCACAATCTTGTTCACATTTTATCGCACAATTATAGCAGCCTCTGTTTTTTACAAAAAATTCTTTTTTCATCTTATGGGCATCAATCATAGAGGCATCTTTGAATGTTCCCTCTTGAAAGTTCTTTGTAGGTAAAAATCCAAAATGATTAATTAATTCCAAAGTTTGCAAAGTTCCATAACAATTCATATCTTTTTTGCTTTCATAAGATTCCTTAATAAGAACTTTTATTTTTTCTTTAATATTATTTTCATTAGCAATAGGAATTTTTTTTGTTCCTTTAATTACTATTCCTTTTAAATTCTTTGAAGCCATAACAGCACCCGCTCCTGCCCTTCCGAAACTTCTACCCTCAACTTGAATTGAAG
The DNA here is from genome assembly GCA_030612085.1 of Actinomycetes bacterium. Taxonomy (GTDB): domain Bacteria; phylum Actinomycetota; class Humimicrobiia; order JAHJRV01; family JAHJRV01; genus JAHJRV01. The sequence continues at coordinate 2,817 of JAUWOM010000090.1, read as the reverse complement.
AAAAAACAACTCCTTGTTCGGCAGCAGGTCCTATGCTTGCCACACTAAGATTTTTAACATTAACTGATTTTTTAATTTCTTTTTCAAATTCAGAAACTATCAGTCCCCAATAATTGTCTACATCTTTAAAAATTATCTTACTATCAATAATAATTAAACAAACTGGGTTTTTAGATTTCCCAGAAATAATTAAACCATCATAACCTGCTTTTTTTAAATTTGCCCCAAAAAAACCTCCTACATTTGAACATAAATAATGTCCTGTTTCTGGAGATTTAGTTGCACAAGATATTTTAGCTGAAGATGGTACCAATAAGCCAGTTAATATTCCAGTCATAAAAATAAGTTTATTTTCATCTGAAAGTGGATCTATGTCTTTACCAATTAACTGTCTATAATATTCGGCAGCTAAACCTCTTCCTCCTAAAAATTTGATAATTTTATCTTCCGAAAGAAGTTTCTCTTTAAATGTTTTATTGAAAAGATCAATTAATAATATTTTACCGTTAAATCCTTTAATCAATATGACTTTTGCCTCCTTTGTAAATCCAATTAACTAAATTAATTATTTTATATGTTCCTTTGATATTTTAAATAAATCGACATAAAATCTTTGAAACTCATCATGTAATTTTTTATATAAATCATAGTATTGCCTGTAAAGTACTACTTCCCTATTTGAGGGGAAAATCTTATTATCTTTTTTTATCATCCTTTTTACAGCTTCTTTTTCATTCTTAAATAATTTTACTCCCACGCCAGCAAGAATTGCTGCTCCAACAGCTCCTCCTTCAAAATTTTTTAAAGTTACCATAGGTATATTATAAATATTTGATTTAATTTGTATCCATATCTTACTCTTAGCTCCTCCACCAATGGCGCGAAGTTCTGAAATATTAACTTTTTCTCTAATTATATCTAAACTTTGTCTTAAATCATAAGCTACGCCTTCCATTATAGCTCTAATAAAATGATTTTTTTGATGAGTGCTACCAATTCCAAAAAAGACACCACGAGAATTTTTACTCCCCAATGTTCTTTCTCCATTTAAGTAAGGAAAAAATAATAGTCCACTGCTACCTGGAGGTATAGATAGAGCTTCTTGGTCAAATATTTCATAAACTGATATGCCTTTCTCTTTAGCTATCTCACATTCCTTGCTTCCAAAATTATTTTTAAACCACCGTAAACTTCCACCCCCACTATCTAATATTCCAAAAGATACCCATAAATTATTTACTACATGATGGAGATTCATTATTCTGGAATCAATTAAGGGAGAAGTTGTGCATACAGAAACATCAGCAGCAGTTCCAGTGACATCACAACCTATTCCTTGTTGAATCATGCCAGAACCTAAAAGCAAGCACATCATATCTCCGCCACCACATACAACTTTTATCTCTTTATTTAAATTAAAATCTTCTAATAAAGATTTTTTTATTTTTCCAATTATATCTACGCTATTTTTTATTGGAGGTAATTTATTATAATCTATTTTTAATAAATTACATAACTCCGTAGACCATTTATTTTTCTTAATGTCAAATAAATAAGTTCCTGATGCTTCAGAAAAATCTGTATATATTTGCCCTGTTAACATATAATTAATAAAATCTTTGCATGATAAAAATTTATAGGTTTTATTATATAAATCTTTACTATGTTCTTTAAGCCACCTAATTTTAAATCCAGTCCATGTAGGCATAGCTGGATTACCGGTTATTATATTTAAATCTTTGTCATGAAAATTAGAAACATCACTTCTCTTGTCACACCAAATCGGCACTCTATCTGATAATAAGTTACCATCTTTCCCAATAGGAACAATGGCATGCATTTGACCACAAACTCCTAATCCTATAATATTTTCTTTTGCTATTTGATAATTATTTAATATTTCCTTTAAATTATAATACACTGATTTCCACCAATCATTCGGATTTTGTTCTACATAATTCTTTTGTTGATAATATGTGGAATAGCTACTCGAGGATGAAGACAAAACTTTCCCATTTTCCTCAAATAATATGACCCTACTGCTCTCTGTACCAATGTCAATCCCGATTATATAGTAACTCATTTATATCTCCATTTTTTATTTTTATGTTATAAATCAATTAGAAGTTTGCTTATTTTAATTATAACTATTTTTGATGTTTTGGTCTTCCTTTAAGCGATACAACATATTTATATAAATCTGCACAATTAGCTGATTTAACTACTTCAAAAGGGTGTCCATTAGAATCACAAGTTATTCTTGTTATGGCTAGTACTGGATATTTTGGGCTAATTTCAAAGAAATTACTCTCCTCTTTAGTCGCAGGTCTAGCTTCAACTATCTCTTTGGCCATACCAAATTCTATGTTATATTTCTCTTCATAAACCTTATATAATGACTCAGATCCCCAATTAATTTTATCTATATTAGGAACGAAATGACTCAAAATATAATTTGTCATTATGCAAAAGGGTTTATTATTTCCTGTACGCCATCTTTTTATTTTTGTTACTTTCTCATTTGGTTCTAATTTTAAAGCAACTGCAACTTCTCTTGGAGGAATTATTTGAATTATTTCTTTCTTAATTGTTCCGGGTTTTATACCTTTTTCTTTCAAAGTTTCAGTCCAACTTGAAATATCATCAAGTTTCTGAATAACTTTATCAATATTATATTTAGCTACAAATGTTCCTTTTCCAGGCTTTCTAGTGAGATAACCTTCGTTCTCCAACTCCATTATTGCTCTACGTACTGTAATTCTACTTACATTAAATTTTTTTTGAATTTCTATTTCTGAAGGTATTACTTCACCTATT
>JAUWOM010000019.1 GCA_030612085.1 Actinomycetes bacterium | reverse complement strand
CCTGAATACTTTGATATTAATAAAAATGTATTGGTAATAGGAGGAGGAATAGCTGGAATACAAGCCAGCCTGGATATAGCTGAGGGTGGGAGAAAAGTAGTACTTGTAGAAAAGGAAGCTTCAATTGGTGGAAGAATGGCTCAATTTGATAAGACCTTTGCCACTGTCGAATGTTCTGCATGTATGCTTTCTCCAAGGATGGTAGATGTAGCAATGCATGAAAACATAGAACTCCTTAGTTTATCAGAAGTAACAAAAGTTGAAGGCTCAATAGGAAATTTTAAAGCCACAATTAGAAAAAAGCCGAGATATATAGAAATAAAGAATTGTACTTCTTGTGGGGAGTGTGAAAAGGTATGTCCTGTATCTTATAAAAATGACTTTGATTTAGGACTTTCTACAAAAAAAGCTATATCAAAAATGTTTGATCAGGCAGTTCCTTCCAGTTATTTTATAGATAAAAAGGGGAAGGCTCCTTGCAGAAGCAACTGTCCTGCAAATGTAGCAACTCAGGGTTATATTGCATTAATTAGAGAAAAAAAATATCTTGAAGCTTTAAAACTTCACAGAGAAGATAATCCTTTCCCATCAATTTGTGGAAGAGTATGTACACATCCATGTGAGGAAAACTGTACCAGGAATCTTGTTGATGAATCAATTTCTATTATAAATCTTAAAAAATTTATTGCAGATTACGAACTGAAATTAGGTGAGATTCCCCTTCCAGAGATGGAAGAAAAAAAGTCCAAGAAAATTGCAATTATTGGTTCTGGTCCAGCAGGTCTCACTACCTCTTACTATCTGGCTAAAGCAGGATATATGGTTGAAATATTTGAAGCACTGCCAGTAGCTGGAGGTATGTTAAGAGTAGGAATTCCTGAATATAGATTGCCTTCTAAAATTTTAGACCTTGAAATTGATTTGATAAAGAGAATGGGTGTAGAAATAAAAACTAATCATAAAATTGAAAATAGTAATGATATATGGAAATTAAAGAGTAGTGGTAGTTTTGATGCAGTATTTTTAGCTACAGGAGCTCATAAAAATGTTTCCATAAACATTGAAGGAGAAGACTTGAAAGGAGTAATTCCAGGAGTAGAATTTTTGAGAGATGTATCGCTATCCAAAATAAAAAATATTGAAGGAAAAATAGCAGTTATAGGGGGAGGAAATGTTGCTATAGACTCTGCCAGAACTGCTCTGCGTCTGGGTGCTGATGAAATAGTCATTTTTTATAGAAGAAGCAGAAAAGAAATGCCAGCAATAGAAGAGGAAATAGAAGAAACATTAGAGGAAGGAGTAAAAATAGCTTATCTCACTTCACCTGCCAAAATAGAAGGAAAAGACGGTAAAGTAAAAGAATTAATTCTGATTAAAAATATACTGGGAGAACCCGATAGTAGTGGTAGAAGAAGACCTATTCCTATTGAGGGGAGTGAGTTTAGCTATCAAGTTGATCATGTAATTTTAGCTATAGGACAAGAACCGAATGTAAATTATTTAACAAGTGGAAAGAAAATTTTTAAGATAACACCTAAAAAAACATTGAAACTTGATAGAGAAGAGATACTCTTGGTAAATGAAGAAGGAATATTCGCAGGAGGAGACTTAGTACTTGGTCCTTCAACTGTAACAGAAGCAATAGGACACGGTAAGTTAGCTGCAGATGTAATAATAAGATTCTTAGAGGGAGAAAATTTAGAAAAAATTGAAGAAGAAATTAAAAAAGAAAAAGTATATGAAATCTTATTAAAGTCAGATGAAGTATTTACAACAAAGGAGTTAAGTTCTTTTGAGAATAAAAGAAGGGTTAAAATAAGCAAATTAGCTTTAGAAGATAGGGTCAAGAATTTTAAAGAAGTTGTATTACCTATTTCCAATGATGAGGCTTTAAAAGAAGCAGAGAGGTGTCTTAATTGCGGAATATGCTCTGAGTGTAATGAATGTATAAAAGCTTGTGAGGCAGGTGTAATAGATTATAACCAAAAAGAAGAAGTAATAATTAGAGAAGTGGGGGCAATTGTAGTTGCTGTAGGTACAGATATATTTGATACAGATGCATATGGAGAGTATGGAGGTGGAAAGCTTGAAGATGTTATAGACAGTCTTCAGTATGAAAGAATTCTAAGTGCCTCAGGACCTACTGGTGGACATATTCTAAGGCCATCTGATAAAAAAGAGCCGAGAACTATAGTATTCTTATCTTGTGTAGGATCCAGAGATATATCAAGAGGAAGCGCTTACTGCTCCGCTGTTTGTTGCATGAATTTGGCTAAACAGGCAATGTTAACAAAAGAACATTTACCTAATTCTACTTCCTACATCTTCTATACCGATATAAGGTCTCCAGGGAAAGCTTATAATAAATTTATAATCAGCGCTAAAGAATATGGCACCCAGTATATAAGAGGGAAAGCGTCAAAGATATATAAGAAAGGTGAAAAACTAATAGTTAAAAGTGTTGATACTATTATTGGAGAACAGTTAGAAATAGAAGCAGATCTAGTAGTTTTGGCTCCTGCCATGATTCCTGTAAAAAGTTCTAAAAAATTAGCTGAAATGTTAAATATTAATACTGGACCTTTTGGATTTTATACAGAAAGTCACTCAAAATTAAGACCTGTTGAAACAGGCACTCCAGGAATATTCATTGCAGGTACATGTCAATCACCAAAAGATATCCCTAACAGTGTTGAGCAGGGTAGTGCTACTGCTAGTAAAATCTTGCAACTTATGTCCAAAGATAAATTAGCTACAGACCCAATAGTAGCTACAGTTAATCAAATAAGGTGTATTGGGTGTAATAAATGTCTCATGGTTTGTCCATCTAAAGCTATTGAAGAGATAGAGATAAGGGGAAGAAAATTAGTACAGGTAATAGAAACAGTATGTAATGGATGTGGGTTATGTGAAGCTATCTGCCCAATAGATTCTATAAGTTTAAGTGGTTTTACAGATGAAATTATATTAGAAGAAATAAAAGCTTTTTCTCTTGTATAAAATAAATAAGATTAATGTAAAGCTTTAGCCTTGCTATTAAATTAAAATTTGATAAATTAAAAAATTCTCTTTATAATAAAGAATAATTTTAAGAAAATAATTAATTAAGTTTAACTTTATTTAAAATGAGTATTTCTGAAAAGATCGAGAATAAAAAAGATAAAAATATAATAGTAAATTAAAATTATAAGATTCAGTTATGATTAAATAAAATAATAAATAGATTTTAAACAAATTTTCTAAAAATATTAATAATAATTAGTTGATTTATTTTTTTAATATAATATAATAGTAAAATAATAGAATAACTAATATATTCCCAAAAATTTTAATTACTAATAAGGCGGAGGTGAAATATCTAATTTATAAATAATGATTTTTTGTTGTAATAATTTAATAATAAGGAGATTTTTGAATGAACCTTACTAAAAATTTATTTTTCAAGATTATAGCTCTATCAATTTTTATGTCTCTTTTACTTACACTTACTAGTTGTCGTCAAGTAGAAGTCACTGAGAAAAAAACTGAGGAAGAAGTTACACCTGAAGGAACACCTACTGAGGAAGAAAAACCCATTGCTTTTCTTCCTGGAATAACAATTGAAGATGACCATCCCAACGGATGTATTGATTGTCACCTAAAGGTATCAGATGAGAGAGACTATCGACTAAATGTTACTCTGGCTGAGATAGAAGAACATCCTAAAATTGATCAAATTGTGGAAAAGATACCAGATGATTGTATGACCTGTCATAAAGAAGGAACTGATAATGCTATAGAATATATTGTTCATTATGAACATTATAAAGATCCTGAGGAGAACCATTTTATATCTAGTTATCAAGGATCGTGTCTAAATTGTCACTCAATGGATATTGAAGAAGGAGAGGTAAAGATTAAAAGTGGGGAAAAGAACTGGTAAACAAAATTAAGTCTCTTTTTAATCCTGTGATATTCGGAAATTACGGTGACTAAAAAAAGTAATAAATATAAAATAAAAAATACATGTTTTATAAAGAAATAAAAGACTTAAAAAAGCTTTCAGTAAGCTTAAAAATTGCAATAACCTCTTTTCTAATCATTGCAGGAATTGGGTATATTTTAGGTTTTTTAAATATTTATTTTACTTACAGTCCCGTAGATAAAAAACCAGGCCTTTCCTTAACTGATATTAGTTTAAGTTTTTTAGGTTCTGGGAAGACAACAAAATTAGAAAAGGCAATTGATGGATCTATGCATCAGTATTTTGAAAACGAGAAAGATTATAATGAAGTAAAAGAATGGATAATTTCAGGAGGTAATAAGGAGCAATTTTCTACCATAAAAAAGATTATTGATCCTTCTTGTAATGAATGCCATTCTTCAAAAGCTAAAGTTGCTGATGTTATTTTAGAAAGCTATGATGATATTGGCCAATATCTAATAAAGGATACAGGAAAGTCTCTTAGCAGACTTGTTTCAATTAGTCACACCCACATTTTAGGGATATTACCTATTATCTTCATTTTAACTTTAATATTCTCATTTACTTTATATTCTGAAAGGCTGAAATCATTTGTAATTGGCTTTGCATTTTTTTCAATTGTTTTAGATATAGGTTCCTGGTGGATAGTGAAGTATTTTGTGGTACCAGTAATTCTGATACCAATAGGTGGTGCATTTCTTGCCCTTTCATTCTTAATGCTTATAATACTTTCTCTTTTTGAAATGTGGATAAAAAAAGTTAAGAGTCAATAAAGAAGACTATTTAATTTTTATGTTAAGTAGAAATCAATTTTTCAATATTTTGGAAATTAAAGATAACTATGAAGACCTGGCAATAAATAATTGACTCCAAAAAAAGTAAAAATCATAGCAGCGAAGCCAATAATTGCTAAAATGGCAGATATTTTACCTCTCAATTTTCGTACAAATCGAGTATGAAGATAAGCTGTATAAATTAGCCAGGTTATAAATGCCCAGGTTTCTTTAGGATCCCAACTCCAGTAATTACCCCATGCAGCTTCAGCCCAGATAGCTCCAAAAATTAAGGCTCCTGCAGTAAAAATGGGATAGCCAATAACAATAGATGTATATATTATTCTATCTATATTTTTTTTCTTCTCCCCATCTTTTGTGGCCAAATAGTAAATTGCAGCAATAAAACTTACTACAAAGAATGCTTCTCCTATGAATGAAAAAGTAACATGTAGAATAAGCCAATAAGATTGAAGAGCTGGTACAGGTGGAAGAACTTCTTTTGGAGCAATTGGAGAAGAAGCAATTGCCAATAGTATAATAGCAATTATTGTTCCACCAAAAATTATAAAAGGTATAATATTTTTTCTTATTTTCAATCTATAAATAAAAAGTACTAAAGTAATTACTGCAGAAAAAAAGATAAGAGATTCAAATGTATTAGTAATTGCCAAAAATTTAATTCTTATACTGCGATCTATGATATTTATAAATAGGAGAATAGCTGCTGCTAATAGTAAATAATGTGAAAAAAAATCTTTTACTTTCCTCTCTCTTAATAAAAAAACGATCTGAATAATACACGAAATACAGAGCAATACAAAAGCAATTGTAGAAATCATTTTTTTGCCTCCTGATTTTTAAATTTATTTTTCTTTTTTGCATAAACTTACATTAAGTTATGAAGAAATCATTTTTTTACACGCCCCATTTTTTGAACAAATGTAAGTGTAATTCCAAATGCAATTAAAATTAATGAAAAAATTACTGGTATAAAACCTGGATCTACTACTACCTTAAGCCCAGTAAAATATTGTGAAGAAATACTTTCAATTGTAAAATCTCCAATTTTATTAGAAACGGTTTTATATAAGACAGAAATTAATTTATTATCTTTTAATTTTTTAAAAACAGCTCTATTTCTATAAGGATTTATTTCATCTTTTTCAATATCTACAAATATAAGGAGTATATCTTCTGATTCAAAACCCTGTCCTGATGTAATTGTGTATTTATTACCTTTGGAATCCTTTAAAATTAATTTATTTTTCTTGTAATAGGAATCTTGGTAAACCTTCATTGATCCAATTTTAAGAGGTTTGTTTACCTCAATAGAAAAGGAGTCAATAATAAGTTCTTGATTTTTTTCTACATCAATAGTGGAAATCCAATCTTTTGGACGACCATCTTCATATTTAATATATTTAAAGGATTTAAGATGGATACTATATTTACCAGGTAACTGAACAGTATCTCCTTCACCAAGATAGAAGACGTTCTCCCTTCTCCCTAAAGCAGTTATAACTGTCCCAATAATAAGAATTAAAACTCCAATATGAAGAATATCCGGTCCCAATTTTTTCTTAATTTTTCTTTTAAATCTGATAATCAACCTATCAACTGCACAAACAAACAAATTAATAAAAAAAATAAAAACTAAAGAAAGGAAGATAGCAGATTTAAAAAAATTGCAAAAATTAGTTGATATAATTAGTAAAGCTAAAAATCTGGAATAATTATGATAGTAAAATGATATTTCCTTACCCTGAGGTATAAGTGTCGCTAAAATTGACATAACAGTAATAATTAAAACAACTGTAATTGCCAATTTTACTGACTTAAAAAATTTATATAAATATCTCAATCATTACTCCTAATTATTAATTCTATTATACTAACGATTCCTTTAAATTCAGTAATAGCTTTAAGAATTAATTTAATTTTGGTATTTATTATAACAGATGTTTAAAATCATAATTTTTTTTTACATTATAAGTCAGGAATTCTTTAAAAATTTACTTTCTATATTCTTTTTATAATTTAATAATTTTAACTTCTTCTATATGAAAGAGACTTTACAAAAATAATTAACAAGGTTAATATAAAATATAAAAAAATCAAAAATGACTTTAAAGGTGAGAAAAAAATGAAACTATCAACAAGAAGTCGCTATAGTACAAGATTAATGTTAGAATTAGCTCTCCATTATAACAAGGGACCTATCTATCTAAAGAATATCTGTAAATCTCAAGATATTTCTTTTAAATATTCAGGACAATTAATAAGACTTTTAAAAAACGCCAATCTTATAAGAGCTACTCGTGGAGCACATGGGGGTTATTTTTTAGATCGTTCCCCTGAAAAAATAAAATTAAGTGAAATAGTTATAGCTGTAGAAGGACCATTAAATCTTGTAGAATGTGTAAAAAACCCTGATATTTGCTATAGATCTAATAGTTGTGCTACTAGAGTAATCTGGGAAAAAATCAGTAAGACTTGTTATGACACATTAGATTCAATTACTTTAAAAGACTTAGTAGAAATTCATAAGAAAATGGAAAAGGTTTAAAAACAATCTTTTTAAATCATATAAAGAAGTGTGAGTGATATAATTTGTAAATATTGAAAAAGTGATATTGTGCAAATATATGAATAATCTATAGTTAGGATTTCTATTTAAATAATAATATAGTTTTCAGTTTTATATATTATATCTGTTTCTCTATATCAGTTATCATCTCAACATTTCTATTTGAATTATAATATAGTTTTAAGTTTTATAACATAAGGTAGAAAAATGAGTAAAATAAAAATTTGGATTAGAGCTATTAGAGCCCCCTTTTTTAGTGTGGCTACTATACCAGGAATTATTGCTTCATTTTTAGCATATAATGAAGGTAATTTTAATTGGTTATATTTTATAATTAGCATAATTATAATTGCTGGAACAAATTGTGGAATAAATTTAGCCAATGATTACTATGACCACATCAGTAAAAATGATGAGATAAATAAATACTCAAATCCTTTTTCTGGAGGCAGTAGAGTAATACAGGAAAAAATGTTACATCCAAAATCTATTCTTATAGGTGCGATTGTTTCTTTTATAGTAGTGGCAATAATAGGTTTATATTTTACATTTACCGTAAATTTTAATTTAATATGGTTTGGTCTTGCTGGTATATTTTTAGGATATTTTTATAATGCACCACCCTTTAAATTTGGTTACAAGGGTTTAGGAGAATTTTTAGTATTTCTAATGGATGGTCCAATAGCAACACTAGGAACCTATTTTCTATTTACAGGAAGGATTAATCTTAAATCTGTTTTAATATCCATTCCCCCAGGATTATTAGTTGCTTTAGTACTGCTGATTAATGAGTTTCCTGATTATTTTGCTGATAAAGAGGTGAATAAAAAAACGCTGATTGTGAGGCTGGGAAGAAAGAAAGCTTCTTATTTGTACACTATAGTAATTGTTCTTTTTTACTTATCTGTGATTATACCTGTAACTTTAGGTTTACTACCATTATTTCTATTAATAGTATTAATTAACTTACCCATAGCAATTAAATCAATATTAGTAGCTATAAAAAATTATAAAAATGAAAGAGAAATATTTCCTGCACAAGTCAATACTATATTATTAGCTATAACTAGTGGAATATTATTATCGGTTGGTTTTATATTAGACAGAATTCTTATTAAATAAAAAATAGTACTTCTTAAACCTCATTTATTAGAATAAGAACTTAATAAAATAATTATATAAGTTATATCATTTTATTTCTGTTGTGAGTATATTAATTGAGAAAATTAAAAAACCAAGTAATTAGTTATCAAAAATGCACTTAGTACTTTGACAATTCCCTAATAATATATTAAATTTGGTAATTATAAAATAAATTACACTTAGTACATTGAAAATTTGCTGATAGTAAGGTATATTTTGGCTATGAAAATATGTACTCGCTGTGGCAATAAAAAATTTTGGCAGTATTTTAGTGGACAGGAGCGCTGTTCTAACTGTAGATTAACTAGAAAGTTTGGAAAAACTACTTGGCAAAGAACTAGAATCTCTCCATATTGGAAAGGGAGATTGGTGGAGTTCTTCTGTTTAGGAGTGCCTGCCTATAGATTAAGATTTCAAGTTCCTTTTAAGTCACCTTATAATATGAAAAACCATCAGCTGTGGTAGATACCCACAATTATTTTCTACAGGGATAGGGTTTATTGCTGTTGATTACCTGAGATAATGGCAACCGCAAGAGTTGTCCTAATATAATAACATAAGTATGAGAACAGGGTTTACCTCCTTCATCGCAAGTGGGATCCATCATCGAGAACTAAATCAAGGCTGTTTAAAAAATTTCAAGATTAGTTCTTCGATTTTCACAACTGGAGAGCTTGACGACAGACGAAATAGAAAAGTACTGAAATAGCTCCACAAAGGAGTAAGTAACAAGATACCAATTAAGATTAAAAAACTTCCACTTACGACCGTAATCACCTGATAATGGCGCTTAATCCAATCAAAAGTGGTTAAAAACCGGCTTAAGAGAAGTCCAGTAATAATAAAAGGAATTCCCAATCCAAAAGCGTAAACTATCAAAAGAAAAGCCCCTTTGGTGGCGGTACCGGTGATCGAAGCCAAAAGAAGAATAGAGGAAAGAATTGGACCAAGACAGGGAGTCCAAGCAAAACCAAAAGCCGCTCCCAAAAGAACAGTTCCTAACGTTCCAAAAGATTGACCTTTAGGTTGAAACCTTCTTTCTTGATAAAAAAAGGGGATTTTTATTACCCCTAAATAAATAAGACCAAAAAAGATTATTAGACCTCCAGCTACTTTGATTAGGATATTTTTATGTTTAATTAGAAATCCTCCAATGAAAGAAGCCGAGGCGCCCAACAAAGCAAAAACGATGGAGAATCCGAGGACAAAGAGAAGGGAGGAGACCAGAACTTTTAAGAACCTTCCTTTTACCCCCTTTTTTAAATCACTGGTAGAGACCCCGGTAATAAATGAAAGATAACCAGGAATAAGGGGGAGGATACAAGGCGAAATAAATGTGACAACTCCACCAAGAAAGGCAATAATTAGAGCTAAGGAGAACGTTTCTATATTCACTTAAAAAGCTCCTCTTCAATAGCTTTACTTAAAGCAGCTTCAGTGGTTGCTCCGAAAATCTGTTTTACTATCTCACCTTCTTTTGTTATAAGGAAAGTGTTTGGAATCCCAGTGATTTTGTAATAAATAGCGATTTGATTAGTGTTATCTCGAACCTGAGGGAAAGTAACACCAAATTCTTCTAAAAATTTTAAGGCTTTCTCTACAGTATCGTCTTTAATGTTAATCCCGATAAACTCTACTTCTCCTTTGTATTCTTGGTAAGTTCTCTCTAAATCTTTGGCCTCCATTATGCAGGGTAAACACCAAGAAGCCCAAAAGTTTAAAACCACAGGTTTACCTCTTAAACCATTTAATTTCTCCTCAAACTGCTGCAATGTAATCTGAGGAATTTGTTCTGTGTTTGGTAAGGCTGAATGGTAACTAGTCCAAGCTAAAACACCAATTAACAAGGTAATAAGAATTAATAATACTCCTAACGCTGCTCTTTTTACCGAAAACATTTTTCTCCTTTTATTGTTTTTTTGAAAATCTGAGTAAATTGTTCTTCTACTTAGAACAATAAAATCCTTTTAATACTTTTAAGCATATCTCCTGGGGTTATATTTGGATTATTGTCTTAATCCCTCCATACCACCACAACCACCATCCACAAAAGTCAATTCGCACTCACCAACATAGCAAGGGTTCTCATGTGATAGCCCGTACTTACTTGGGTTAATCACTCTGTCTTGGAGTTCTTGGATAATGTAGTAGTTGCTGTGAATAAAGCGCAGCCACTGCAGCGCAGATTCCCTTACCTCATCAGCACTATAATTCTTTTCCACTATAAGATGGCTTGATAATCCCCACACAGACTTGGCCAGGTTGCAGGGGCAACAACAAGTTGCCATGGAGTTATCATCACAACATGGGGCTTTGAGTGGGAGCAGGGCTTTTTTCATCGTACTCTTTTGTTCAGGTGTCAATTTGGTCATGTTGTAGTAGTCTATGAATTGTTGTGTGTTATTGAGGGATAGAATGCCATAAGCAGCAGGATCACCCTCCTTAGGTATGATTTCAGCTGCTATTTCCACTGGTGTCACCGAACTTGTCTGCTGACAACCATCGAACAACCAGATCCCTTCAAATAATAGGGAGAGCACCACTATCTGTATAGTCACAGTAAGTACCCTATTCTGTGAGTTTACAGAGGTGCGCTTTTTACCATTCTTACAACTTTGTTGTTTTTTTATTGACATCAAAAATAACCTCCCTTTATTCTATATAGAAAAATCGTTTTTAATAATAATTATATTTGGTAATAGACTATTATAATTGACTTAAATTTGTTCTTTTACAATTTAAATTCTCTGATTCAATAACTTTTTAAGTAGTATAACTAAATTATTATTATGATGGTTAAATCGCCATTCTATCTCTTTTAAGCATAGATTCTAGTTCTTTGCCAAGTAGTTTTTCCAAACTTTCTAGTTAATCTACAGTTAGAACAGCGCTCCTGTCCACTAAAATACTGCCAAAATTTTTTATTGCTACAGCGAGTACATATTTTCATAGCCAAAATATACCTTACTATCAGCAAAATTTCAATGTACTAAGTGTAATTTATTTTATAATTACCAAATTTAATATATTATTAGGGAATTGTCAAAGTACTAAGTGCATTTTTGATAACTAATTACCAAATTTAATAATTTTAACTAATTCTATATGAAAGAGACTTTACAAAAATATTTTACAAAGACTAATATAAAATATAATAAAATAAACAATAACTTTAAAAGACTTAGTAGATCTTTATAAGAAAAAGGAAAAGGTTTAAAAACTATATTTCTAAACTATAAAAAGAAGTTTGAATGATATAATTTGTGGAAATTTAAGGAGTAATTTTATACAAATATTTAAGCAATCTATAGTCGGGATTTCTATTTAAATAATAATATATTTTTAAAATAAAATGGAGGTGTTTAATTTGCTAAAAGTAAAATCCATGGAAGAACTGGAAAAAATTAGGAAAGAAATAATAAGAGATATTGAGGAAAGAGAGAGAAAAGGGATAGAAATAATGGTTGGAATGGGAACATGTGGAATAGCTGCTGGAGCAAAAAGTATAAGAAATGCTATACTCGGTGAACTTAAGAGGAAGGAGGTAGAAGTAACTGTTAAAAGCACTGGCTGTATTGGTCGATGCTCTGAAGAGCCAATTATTACTATTAAAAAAAATAATTATAAAAAAATAAAATATCAATAGTGCTTTTGTTTGTTGTTGTGTTAAATTTTTTTAATAGATAAATCGAGATTAAGAAAAAAGGGATAAGATTTGGAAGAGAAAAAAGTTACTAAAGCTCAAGAACTTGTATATGAGCTAAGGATAAGAGATACTATGACAAAGGAAGTCATAACAATAAAACCTGATCATACTATAAAAGACCTCAGAAATATTTTAAAGGAAAATCGTATATCAGGAGTACCAGTAATGGATAAGGAGTTAATGGTTGGGATAATTAGTATAGAGGATCTTATAAAAGCTCTTGCAAAAAATGAAATGGATGCAAAAGTTCATGAAAAAATGACAAAAAATGTAATAACCTTATATGAAGATGAGCCTACTATTAATGCAGTTAAAAAATTTGATAAATACGATTATGGAAGATTTCCTATTTTAAATAGAGAGGGAAAATTAGTTGGAATATTAACACAAAAAGATATTATTAGAGGACTTCTTAAAAGGATAGAGTTAGATTATCATGCGAATGAATTAAAAAAATATAAAAATGTTTATATTTTTAAAGACATAGTTACAGAGCATACTAATATTATAGTAAGATGTTATGTAGTTGGAAATGATTTTGTTCATGGAGGTGAGGCGGCACAAGAAATAAAGAAATCATTAATAGGATTAAGCATAAAACCAAACATTGTTAGAAGGGTTGCTGTTGCTGCATACGAAGCAGAAATGAATC
>JAUWOM010000010.1 GCA_030612085.1 Actinomycetes bacterium | reverse complement strand
TTTCCATTAGTAATTGCTCTTCTTATAATTCTTCTTAAAACATAACCCCTTCCCTCATTTGAAGGAAAAACTCCATCACTAATTAAAAAAGTTGCTCCCTTTAGATGATCAGCAGTAATTCTAAATAACCTATCAATGTCGGAACTTATACCAAATTTCTTATTTGATAACCTTTCAATTTCTTTTATTATTCCATTATATAGATCAGTATCAAAAACAGATTCTACATTCTGCATAATACCTACTAATCTCTCTAAACCCATTCCCGTATCTATATTTTTTTGAGGAAGAATATCATATTTTTTTCCATCAAAATTATACTGTGTAAAAACCAAATTCCATACTTCAATAAATCTGTCACACTGTTCACAATTAGGTCCACATTTATCTTTCAGACATCCGTATTGTTCTCCCCTATCAAAATGTATTTCACTGCATGGACCACATGGTCCCTTTTCCCCGGGCGGACCCCAGAAATTATCAGCTTTTCCAAATTTATAAATCTTGTCATGGCTAACTCCAATTTCTTTCCATATCGCAACCGCTTCATCATCTGCAGGTATCTCCTCATCTCCCTCAAATACTGTTACCCATAACTTATCTGAATCAATTTTTAATTCCCTTGTAAGAAATTCCCATGCCCAGTAAATTGCTTTTTCCTTAAAATAATCACCAACTGAGAAATTCCCCAACATCTCAAAAAAAGTGAGATGCTTTGGAGTTAAACCTATATTATCAATATCAGTTGTTCTGAAACATTTCTGACAGGATACTAATCTTTTTGATGGAGGCTCTTTTATTCCTGAAAAGAAAGGCATGATCTGTTGCACACCAGCAGTTGTTAGAAGAACAGTAGGATCATCTACTGGTATCAAGCTCGATGATTGAATTATTGAATGATTTTTGTCTTTAAAGAATTTTAAAAATCTATCTCTAATAACCTTACTTTTCAATTAATACCTCTAACACTATCACTTCTAAAAATAATAAATATTCATCCTTTTTTAATATCATAAAAAAGGTAACTAATATATCTCATTTTTTAATTATAGAACCCTTATTGTGAATCTTTATTGCTTTAAAAGATAATGATATATTAGTTCCTGAATAAACGCAGCTATAGGAATGGCTATAATTAGTCCTAACATGCCAAAAAGAAATCCGCCAACAATTAAAGCAAAGACAATAACTAATGGGTGAAGACCAAGACCATGTCCTAAAATTTGAGGTCTAATTACTAGTTCCTCTACCCAATTTATTACAATTAAGATGATAATAATAACCAAAGCTTTCCATGGAGAATCAAAAAAAGCTACTAAAACTACAGGAATTGCTCCAATTAGTGGGCCTATATAAGGTATTATGTTAAATAATCCAACAATGAGTCCAAGTAAAAGAGCGAATTCAATTTTAAAAATAAAAAGAAATATAGAACATATAATAGCAATAATTATTGCTACAACCAATTGTCCCTTAAAAAAAACTGAAAAAGAATTACTTGCTTTTTCTAGTATTAATCTAAACTCATTAGAATACTTATCAGGAATAATTCTAAATAAACCTTCTTTTAGTCTCTCTTTATCTTTTAAGAAATAAAATGAACAAAGAATTGCAACAAAGAAATCAAAAAGAAACTTAAAAATATTCTTTGTAAATTCTGGTGTTTTTTTAGCTGTTAATACTATAAAATTTTTTAATTCATTTGTAATCGCATCTAACACTTCCTTTAATTGCTCAGTCTTAATAAGTCTTTGATAATATCTTTCATATGATAATAAACCTGCTTCTATACTGTTTAGATAATCTGGAACTTTTTGTCCAAAATCTTTAAATTGGAGAACAAGCATAGGAATAAAAGAAGTAAAAAAGAGTATAACAAAGAGAAGAAAGGCAATAAATGCTATTATTATAGAACCGATTCTACCTACTTTTTTTTCTAAAAAATTAACTATTGGGTTTAATAAATATGTTAAAACAATTGCTATCAAAATTGGTGTAAAAATTGGTTTTAGTAGAAATAATAGGTAAAAAAAAGAAAATAATATAATTAAAGCACCTATTATAGACCAAATTATTAAAGCAATTCTTTTATATTTTTCCATCACATAATTTTATAAATTGAAATTCTAAAAAAAATAGATTTAACAAATCATTAATTCTTGTCACTCCTTCGCTGCATTCAAGAGCAAAGTCTGAGCAGCTCGAAATGACACAGTATTAAAATTTATTTTTTAAGGAGATTCTTCAGTCACTAAAGCTCCTTCAGAATGATAACAAAATAAATTAATTCATATTTATATTTTATAAAGAGTAAACTGTAAGATTATCTCGTTAATAGTACATATAATATTTTACTCTTTATTCTTTCCACTTTTCATTTTTGATACTGCTTTTTGTAGACCTGCTAAAATTCCTGCTGCTTTAGAAATTGGAGAAATAATCATTTCTTGACCAAATTTAGTTGTTGAATCAACTCTATTTACTAAATTAGAAATTGTGTTTATTATTTTATCAACACCATCCAATTCTGTATTTACATTGTCTAATGTAGTACTTAATTTCCTTAAATTTGGTGTAATCTCTTTTCTCAATTCAGCAAGCATTCTACTTAATAACTTTAGTGTGATAACTATCCTTATTGTTAAAATTATTGAAATAATAATAAATATTGCAAAAGCTATTAAAACTGCAATTTCAAAATTCGAAAAAGCCATACTCACCCTCCATAAAATATTTCATTGTTTTTGAGTTTGAAAATATATTAATTAGAATTATATAAATTTTTTTTGATTATATCATAATTATTTTTCTTATTTAGAAAATTAAGATGGATTTTAAACAGGGGGTTAAAAAAAATCATATTTAAAAGAATAACCCACCTTGCCGTAATTCACTAATCATTGAACCCACTCTAAGTAGGTGGGTGCCTTCTTGACAACTTCATTGTTCCACACTAAGGAGGCATCAACTCCATTATCAAAGATTTAGCTCCCTATGTCAATTTGTTGGCTCAAATAGACAACAAACTACGCACAAGGTAGGTCTGAGATTATATTATCATAAAACTATTTCTTGTTCAATTAAAAAATTTTTTAGTAATTTTCTTTATTTTTTCTTTATATCTATATTCAGCTCTTCTAACTGTTCATCAGTTACTTTATCAGGCGCACCAGTTAATGGACATATGGCTCTAAGAGTTTTGGGGAAAGCAATTACTTCTCTTATATTTTTTTTCTGTAATATCTCAGCAACAAATCTATCAAAACCATATGCAATTCCCCCGAGAGGTGGAGCACCGTATTGAAAAGCTTTTAATAAGAATCCGAAGTTACTATCCACTTTATCTTTATCATGACCTAAAACTCTAAAAATCTCCTTTTGTAAATTACAATTATTAATTCTTATAGAACCACTTGCAATTTCTACTCCATTTAATACCAAGTCATAAGCTTTTGCTTTTACTTTTAAAGGATCATTTTTTATAAACTCAATGGTTTCTTCTGTTGGTGAAGTAAAAGGATGATGCATCGGTTGATATCTTTTTTCATCATCGTCCCATTCAAATAAGGGAAAGTCGTACACCCATAAGAATTTATATGTATCTTCAGGAATCAAATCTAATTCATTGGCTAAATATAATCTTATCTGACCTAAAATTGTACTTGCTTTACTTGATAAATCAGCTATAAGAATAATTAAATCACCTGATTTCGCTTTAAATCTATCCAATATTGCTCTTTTTTCATTATCTTTAAGATATTTTGCAATAGATGACTGTAACTCTCCACTTTCTTTTACTTTCATCCAGACAACCTGCTTGACACCTAAATCCTTAGCCACTACTGATAGAGTATCTATTTTCTTCCTGGAGAATTTAGCAGCATCATTCACATTTATACCCTTTATTCTGGCTTTATTTTCAATAGCATTTTTAAAAAGCTGAAAATCAGTAGATAAAAGCTCATCAGTTATATCCACTATAGGTATTTCAAATCTTATATCTGGTTTATCTGTTCCATACTTCTCAATTACATCAAAATATTTTTTTCTTTCAAAAGGTAAAACTAACTCTATATTAAAACATTTCTTAAATACATATTTAATCATCTCCTCGTTTATTTTAAGAATATCTTCAACATCCACAAAAGACATTTCAATATCTACCTGGGTATATTCTGGTTGTCTATTTGCTCTCAAGTCTTCATCCCTGAAAACCCTTGTTATTTGAAAATATCTTTCCAATCCTGAAACCATTAGTATTTGCTTAAATAACTGAGGTGATTGAGGTAAAGCATAAAAACTTCCTTTATGTATTCTACTCGGAACTAAATAGTCCCTTGCTCCCTCAGGAGTACTTTTAGCAAGAATGGGAGTCTCTACCTCAATAAAACCTTGACCCTTTAAATATTCTCTCATAGCTACTGCCATCTGATCTCGAATAACAAGTATATTCATAACACCTGGTCTTCGAAGATCAAGATATCTATATTTAAATCTTAATTTTTCATCTATTTCTGTATCATCCTCAACTAAAAATGGTGGTGTTTTCGATTCACTCAATATTTTAAGTTTTTCTGCTATTACCTCTATTTCACCAGTTCTTAGTTCTGGATTTATTGTGCCAACCGGTCTTTTCCTTACCTTTCCTTCGATAGTGATTACAAATTCAGCTCTTAATTTTTTAGATAAATTATGGTTCTCTTTACTTATATCCGGGTCAAATACTACCTGAACTATCCCTGTTCTATCCCTTAAATCTATAAAAGTGAGATTACCTAAGTCTCTTCTTCTGTGAACCCAACCGCTTATTTTAACCTTATGTCCAATATCTTTTTTTGAAATATTTCCACACCAAATATTCCTATATTTATTTTTCCTTACAGGTGAATTATGCAAAATCTGATCTGAAATCCTGAATTTTTTTTCTTCCATTTAGTTACTCTCTTTTATTTTTTCTTTTAAATAATTTATTACATCATCATAATTTACTATAGACTGTTTTCCTGTATCCATTTCTTTTAATGATACTTTATTATTTCTTAGTTCATCTTCACCCAAAATTAATACATATTTTGCTTTTAATCTGTCTGCCATCTTGAATTGACCTTTAATACCCCTATTTCCATAATCCATATCAGATGGAATCTTATTTTTTCTTAAATCATCAAGAAGAACAATTGCCTTTTTTTTAGCTGTATCATTTAAAGCAATTAAAAAAACCTGTATATTCTTTTCAGAAAATGGTTTTATACCCATCCTCATCATAACAAGTGCTGTTCTGTCAACGCCTATGGCTACTCCAACAGCAGGAGTTAGAGGACCTCCATAATCCTCTATAAGATAATCATACCTTCCACCACCACATATAGCATCTTGTGCACCTAATTTAGGTGCAGTTACTTCGAAAACTGTTTTTGTGTAATAATCAAATCCTCTTACCAATCTGTTATCCAATTGCCATTTTATTTTTAGACTTTCTAATCCCTTTAATACATTCTTAAAATGATCTTCACATTCATTGCATAAATAATCTCTTAAAATTGGAGACTTGGATAATATTTTCTTACATTGATCAACCTTACAATCAAATACCCTTAATGGATTCTTTTCTATCCTGAAATTGCAATTTTCGCACAGATTTTTACTTTTTATTTCTAAATATTTGTTTAAATCTTGTAAATATTTTTTTCTACAATTTCTGCAACCCATACTATTTACAATAAGTTTAGTTTTATCAATTCCCAACTGCTTATATAGATTCATAACTAAAGCAATAGTCTCTACATCTGCAAGAGGGTCACTTGTACCTATAATCTCTATTCCTACCTGGGAAAATTCTCTACCCCTTCCTGCTTGAGGTTTTTCATATCTAAACATCTGACCGCAATAATAAAGCTTTATAGGCAGAGATTTACCATACATTTTATTTTGTATAAATGAACGCACTACTGGAGCTGTTCCTTCAGGTTTTAGAGTCAAAGATCGACCTTTCCTATCTTTAAATGTGTACATCTCCTTTGAAACTATATCACTAGCTTCCCCTATCCCTTTTGTAAATACTTCTGTACGCTCAAAAGTTGGAGTTACTATCTCTTTAAATCCATAAATCTCAAAAAGCTCACGAGATTTTTCAAATACATAATTTCTAAATTCAACTTCAGGGGATAATATATCTCTTGTTCCCCTTGGTGTTTGAAATTTCAAAATTTTCTCCTTTTAAAAGTTAGATAATTATGATTTTAAAATATAATTGATCATATAGTTATTTTCTTTTATATCTTTAATTGAAGTTTCCGGACCATGACCTGGAAATAATCTTACCTCATCATTAATGCTAAATATTTTATTCTTAATAGACAAAGCCAGATCCTTTGAAGAGCCACCAAAAAGATCTGTTCTACCAATTCCATCTTTAAAAACTAAATCACCACAAAATATAATATCATCGACCATAATACTTATACTACCACGAGTATGACCTGGTGTATGTATTATTTTAAATATCTTATCATCTATTTTAAATTCATCATCTTCCTCAATAACTCTATCTGCATTGACTTTATAAAGCTTGCCAGTTAATAATGACAAATTGCTCATTGGACTATGAAGTAATTCTTTATCCAGGGTGTGTATACAAATTGGAGCATTAAGCACAGATTTTATTTCATTGTTTGCACCAATATGATCATAATGACCATGAGTATTTATTATATATTTAACTTTTAATTTTTTTTCATTAATAAAATCTAATATTTTTTGAGGTTCTGCACCAGGATCGATAATTAATGCTTCCTTTGAATCTGTAGTATAAGCAATATAACAATTAACAGCAAAATAGCCTAAAGTAAATTTTTTAATCTCTAATTTATGCATTATCTCTCCATCCTTGGAACAACTCTATAACTATCGTATATAGAATCAATATTTTTTAAATCCTCTAATAATTTATTAAGTAAAATTACATCTCCAATTTCCAAGGTCAATATAATAGTAATATCCATTTCTACTTTTTTTCTAACAGCTATATTTATTATATTTAGATTATAGTTTGAAATTACTTCTGTAACATCTCTTAAAAGGTTAATTCTATCTATAGCATCTATGCCTATCTTAACTTTAAAAAGTGAGGGTTTAGTTAAATCCCATATAACCTCTATAAATCTCTCAGAATCTTTAGATAAAAATTTTATATTTGTACAATCTGTTCTATGAACGCTAATTCCTCTTCCCCGAGTTATGTAGCCGATTATATCATCACCTGGTACGGGATTACAACAATGGGAAAGATTCACAATTAAATCATTCATCCCACTTACAACAACTGAGCTTGTATATTCTCTCTCTTGTGCTTCCTGTATAATTTCCTCAGTTTTTAATCTATCCTCCTCGGGCTCAATTGATTTCTTTATAGCATTTATAATTTTTGTTGAAACCTGTATGTATGAAACTTTTCTAGCTCCAATCTGTGTGAATAGATTATCTATATTATCAAAGCCAAGATTTTGTGCAATTTTCAAAAGTATATCATGATCAACAGCGTGTAAAGAAAGTCCTTGTTTCCTTAAAGCTTTACTTAAAAGCTCTTTTCCAACAGTCTTATCCTCCTCTCTTTCTTGCTTTCTAAACCATTGTTTTATTTTTCCTTTTGCTCTAACAGTCCTTACAACATTTAACCAATCTCTACTTGGCTTACCAGCAGTTTTTGAGGTTAATATTTCAACTATATCCCCACTTTTAAGAGGTCTTTCCAAGGGAACCATCCTATTATTAACCATCGCTCCAATGCATCTATGACCAATATCGGTATGTACATGATAAGCAAAATCGATAGGTGTAGAACCCAATGGAAGTCTGACCACATCCCCCTTTGGAGTGAAAACAAATACCTCATCATGAAAAAGGTCAAGTTTTAACGATTCCATAAAATCCTTAGGATCTGAGAGTTCCTTCTGCCACTGGAGCATCTCTCTTAACCATGACATTCTCTCATCAAACTCTTTATCCTCTTTTACTGTTTTTTCCTTATACCTCCAGTGTGCTGCTATTCCATATTCCGCAGTTCTATGCATTGACCATGTTCTAATTTGTATCTCTATAGGTTTTCCATCAGGACCTATAACAGAAGTATGCAATGATTGATAAAGATTGAACTTTGGATTTGCAATATAATCATTAAAGGTTCCAGGAATTGGTTTCCATAATGAATGAATAATGCCTAAAGTGCCATAACAATCTTTTAAATCATTCACAATTACTCTAACTGCTGTTAAATCATATATTTCTTCAAAATTTACTCTACGTTTTGTAATTTTCATAAAAACACTATAGAAATTCTTTGCTCTACCAGTTATTTCAGCTGCAATATTAAAACTTTTTAATTTATCTTTTAAAATCTTGACAGTCAGATTTATCTGATTTTCTCTTGACTTTTGCCTTTGTTTAACCATACTAACAATTTCAGTGAATTTCTTTGGATATAAATATTTAAAAGATAAGTCCTCTAATTCTCTTTGAACCTGAGATATGCCTAATCGATGCGCAAGTGGTATAAAGATATCTATTGTCTCTTTTGCTTTTATCTTTTGTCTTTCTAAAGAAAGTGCAGATAATGTTCTCATATTATGTAGCCTATCAGACAACTTTATAAGAATGATTCTTATATCCTCTGACATAGCTATCATCATCTTTCTTAAGTTTTCAGCTTGTTCTTCTTCAACAGTCTCAAATGATATTTTATTTATCTTTGTTAAGCCATCCACTATTATCGCTGTAATTTTGCCAAACTCTTTCTCTACATATGATAGTGAAATATCTGTATCCTCTACTATGTCGTGAAGAATGGAGCAAACAATAGAAGTTGTATCTAATTTCAAATCTGCAACTATATCTGCTACTCCCAATGGATGTGAGATAAAAGGATCACCAGATTCTCTTAGCTGTCCATCATGTTTTTCCCTTGCTAAATTAAATGCTTTTGTAATTATTTGGTGATCAGCATTGGGATTATACTCTTCTACTTTTTTTATTAAGTTTTCCAGTTCTTTCACATATTTTTTCATAATCTTATTTTATAAAATAAGTAACAAATATGCATTAAATAATTTGTACTATATACGAGATAGGTTAACAGTTTGTTCTTTGAAAGATTAATATAATGTAATAAAGGTTCTTGTCATTGCGAGGAGCGAGATTCCTCGTTGCACTCGGAACAGGCTGCGCAATCTCAGTACATAAATTATTGTCAATAATAGAGATTGCCACACCACCGGAGTTTATCCTGAGCGTAGTGAAGGAGCTACTCGCAATGACAGAATAATATTAAATTTTCAAAAAATATAATACCAAAAGTGTTAACTTTACTTGTTAACAATTTATTTATACTTTGAAAAATATTGGTTCAAGATTTCCAGGAGAGAACCAGAAGTAAAAATCGAGGAAAATGTTACTGTGATAAAACCAGATGTTAATAAAATAGCCAAATTTCTAAATAAGCCTTCGCTATAGATTATCAAACCTACAAGTAAAATCAGAACAGCAATTAAAGCAATTAAAGATACTCCTGATGCTTGTTTTAAGCTCAAATTTATCATTTCTTTATAACCAATACTTTTTATAAGAAGTTTATTTTTACTTATTCTATTGATTATATTTATAATCAGACCAACCGAGTAAATAAAAATAATTATTATTGATATAATCATAGTAATCGATATTTTCTTACCTAATATAGAAAAAACACTTAATGTTAATAATAAGTTAAAAATAGCGGTGATAAAAGCAACTAATGCTAATATTAATTCTTTCTTAATTAAGCTGATTAGAAATAGCATTACTGCACCAATCAAAATTAAATACAATATTTTCACAAATATATCTTTACTATGAAAAGGTAAAATACTATTTACTTTAATATCATCTTCTATCAGACCTGTCTCTATAAATAAATTTTTTATCTCACCTTTTTTATCTTCACCCGTAAATACTTCAATCTGATACTTTTTTTCATCTATAGATTGAATAACATCAGCAATAAAATTATTTTTTTTAAGTATATTTCTAATCTCTTTTGTTTCAATTTGCTCTTTGAAATTTACCTCAATTAAGATACCTTCTTTAAAATCTTTTCCAAAATCAAGACCCCACTTCAATAGAAAGCTTATCAATCCTAAAACTATTATAATAGCTGATAATATGAATAATATTCTTTTCTTAGCTATAAAATCAAAATTCACCCTACTATGTCTCCTTATATAAAATTTTAACTTACTTTAACTAACATTTTTTCTTAAGAATGGCTTTAGTGAATATTTTTGTAGAAAACCTGAAGATAATAAAAGACTGGATCTGGTAAAAGTGAATAGAGTAATTATTGTTAATATAGAACCAATAACTACAGGAAGTAATAATCCTTTTACTTGTTTGGTTCCAAAATTATTAAGCACTAAGGCAATAATAAATATTGACATATTAATATAAAAAATATCATTTAACGAATTCTTAAAACCAAAATCAATACTTGTTGTTATAGATCTACCTTTTTTTAATTCTTCTTTCACTTTTTCATATATTAAAATATTTGAGAAAACATATACACCCACTGCCAAAAATATACCAGAAAATGAAGAGACTGTAAGCATAACTTTCGCTAAAGTCATCAATGAAAAAAGAAGCATTAAAAACAGAACTAAACTAATTACCGATACTAATCCCATACCCCTATAATATATCAGTATAGATATTAAGAGTAACGCAAATCCAACATATATTGTTATTAAAGATTTATACAGGATATCTTCCCCTAAAGTTGGTCCCACATCTATTATGTTATCAATCTTAAAATTGGTTGGTAAAGTGCCAGTTTGTAGCATTGTTGTAATATTTTCAGCCTCTTCAAATGTTTCTATGTTAGGTATATAAACTAAATTTGCTTCTCCAGTTGGAATGGTATCCTCACTGATATCTGTAATAGTTCTAGAAGCCCCATCTAAAACTATTGAAAAATCGTTCCCAATGTTTTGCTCAAGTAGACTTTTAAATCTTTTTTCCAATTCTTTATCTAAATTCAAAATAACAGAATTTTTTATTTCTTGATACCCACGTCGAGCAGGCATTGGTTTTACATCTTTTAAATGTCCACCGATTGCAACTGCATCACCATAAATTGGATCATATTTTGTTATCTCTATTCTCTCAATGGTTTCCGATTCTGATATTTCTCCCATTGTTAATTGTAAGATGGCTATATAAGTGTTTTGTAAATTTGCCCC
Source organism: Actinomycetes bacterium (assembly GCA_030612085.1). Classification (GTDB taxonomy): domain Bacteria; phylum Actinomycetota; class Humimicrobiia; order JAHJRV01; family JAHJRV01; genus JAHJRV01. Next base: position 7,688 of record JAUWOM010000010.1, on the reverse strand, counting down.
TTCTAATTTAAGATTGAACTCTAAGTCACTTATCTTTTCGTACTTGATATTTTCTTCTCCCAATTGCTCCTTGAGTTTGTCTAAAATCCTTGAAGTAGTTTGCTCAATCTCCTCAGGAGAAATCTTAACACCTTCATCTGTAGTCTCTTTATCCTTATCTTTTGTTTCCTCTTCTACCTTGGGAGATTCTTCCTCTTTTTTTTCAATATATTTCAATTCCATGTCTATTCCCTTAACTATTTTAAACTCAAGATAACCTCTATTTTTGATAACAGTTACAATACTTTCCAGATTATCAATTTTTGGTAACTGAACCAGTATTCTTTTAGATTCATCCATTGTCACCCTTGATTCAACTACTTTAAACCCAACTACTTTAAGTCTTTTAATTCTTTCTTCAATTATTGAAAAAGCATCTCTAATAGAATCTTTTGATTGTTCTTCTTCGGGTGATAGAATTATCTGAATTCCATCTGATAAATCAAGTCCTGTCTTTATCTTCTCATTTGGAGGATAGATTAAATAGAAGGCACCAGCAACCATTACCAAAAAAAGTATTATTATTGTTATATGCCAAAATCTGTTTATCAATTTACTCTCTCTATTTAAATTTAAAACTATTTGGATTATTATAAATTATATATATCACTATAAAAGCTTCACATCATTTATGATGATTTCGAATTCACATCCTAATTTTGTTGCAGCTTTTCTGCATATTATCATCCTTTTCAAAAATATTTCGAAATAATCCATAACCTGACTAATATTTGTATCAATTTTTATTTCAAGCGTAATTTTCTTTTCCTCATTATTCACTCTAAGAAATGAATGGGTTGCTGCATAATTTACTCTATCATGCATATCAAATGCAATTTCTGTTAACTCCCTTCTCACCCTGCTTCTATGAACATCAGATTTATCTGCAAGTATTAACGCAGCTGTGATTGCATCAATTGCAAAGCCAGATTCCTCCTCGTGATTTCCCACAGCACTCATAATTAACGATATTTCCTCCGGATTCATACCCATCCTCCCAAGAATATCTCCAGAAATCAATGCACCCACTAAATAATGATTTTTTCTATTTACCATATTTCCAATATCATGAAGATATCCAGCAATTGAAGCAAGCTCAGCTTCTCGTTTACTATAATCTAATCTATCAAGTATATTGAAAGCTATATTTGATACTAAGTCCGCATGTCGATGACCGTGTTCGGTATAACCGATAGCTTCCATAACTTTGTCAGCTTTTTCTATATATGAAATTATGATAGTATTGTTTTTAATCTCTTTAATTGTTATATTCTTATCAACCATAAAACTTTACCTAATTATTTTTATTATTTAGTTAACTTTCTGCTTACTGCATTTTTGGCAATTTCAATATCAACATTTGGAGCAACCTTTATCAATATCTTATTTTCAAAGACTTTTTTAATGGTACCAAATATTCCTCCCATAGTAACTACTTTGTCGCCTACTTCTAAACTCTCCAACAATTTACTGTGTTTTTTTTGTCTTCTTTTTTGAGGAAGTATTAGGGTAAAATAAAAAATAGCAACAAATGCAGCAATCCAAATATAGTAACCATACTTGTTTAAAAAATCTACCAATTGTGTACTCATGTCTCTCCTTTCATAAAAATTTTTAAATTATATTTCTTGAATTATATTTCTATTCCAAACATAATTTTTATATTTCCTTTTTATCTCTGAGAATGTTCCATCCTTTATTCCTCTTCGTATATCCTTCATTAAATTAATCATAAAATGAAGATTATGAGTTGTTAGTAACCTACTGGCTAAAATCTCATTTGATATATACAGATGTCTTATATAAGCACGGCTATAATTCTTACAACAATAACAATTACAATCATGTATTAAGGGGTTAAAGTCCATTTTATATCTAAAATTTTTTATATTCAACTTACCTTCATAAGTAATTGCTACACCATTTCTTGCTATTCTTGTTGCTAATACACAATCAAACATATCTACACCCAAGGAAACTGCTTTTATTATTCCCTCAGGGTCTCCTAATCCCATAAAATAACGTGCTTTCTCTTTTGGTATTTCATTTACAGTTTTTTCCATTAATTCAAATGTTAATTCTTTTGGCTCGCCTATACTGAGTCCCCCCATAGAGTAACCATCAAAATTCAACTCCAACATTCTTTTTGAACATTCCTTTCTCAAATCATCATACATTCCTCCCTGAATAATACCAAATAAAGCTCCTGGATAATCTCCAACACTATTTATTGACATTCTAGCCCAATCTAATGTCCTGTTCATAGCTAATTTTGTGTAATCATGATCAGAATCGGGACTAACTGGTTCATCCAACATCATCATTATGTCTGAACCCATTCTTTTTTGCAATTCTACAACCTTTTGAGGGCTAAAAAAATGTTTTGATCCGTCAATTATTGATTTAAATTCTACTCCATCTTTAACAATTCTAAATGTTTGATTTAAACTAAAAACCTGATAACCACCACTATCTGTAAGTATTGGTCCTTCCCAGTGCATAAATTTATGCAATCCTCCTGCTTTCTCTATTACGTCTATCCCCGGTCTAAGATATAGATGATATGTATTTCCTAAAATAATTTGAACTCCTATATCTCTTAACTCCTCAGGGGTCATAGCTTTAACTGTTGCTCTTGTTCCAACAGGACAAAAAACTGGAGTATTAATTTTACCATGAGGCGTTATTATCTCACCTAACCTTGCATCACTATTTTTATCCTCATGTATTACATTGAATTTAAATTTTTTATTTTCCATTCTTTTTTGCTCTGTGAAAGATCAATATAATGTAATAAAAGTATTCATCATTCTTGTAAATAAAACACTTTAATAAAAGTATCTGTCATTCCTTGATGTAAATATAAACATTGTCATTGCGAGGAGCTTTAGCGACGTGGCAATCTCATATAATAAATACTATTAAATTTACTTAATAGAAGATTGTACGGTTTATTCCTATCGGGATTGCTTCGCATACGCTCGCAATGACAACAAGGACCTCACTCATTATGACAGGATAATATTAAATTTTCAAAGAATATAATACTAAAAGTGTTAACCTTACTTGTGTACAATACAAATTATTTTTTACAAAATAAGCATTGCATCACCAAATGAGTAGAACCTATACTTTTTCTTAATTGCTAAATTATATGCATTCATTACAACTTTCTTATTAGCAAATGCACAGATCATTATAAACAGTGTTGAACATGGAAGATGAAAATTAGTTATAATTCCATCTACCATTTTAAATCTATAATTTGGTTTAATAAATAAATCAGTTTCTCCAGAAAATGGTTTATTTTCTCCATCTTTGGTAGCAGACTCCAAAGCTCTCACTGTAGTAGTTCCTACAGCTATGATTCTACCACCACCTGCTTTCACATTGTTTATTAGTTCTGATTGTTCTTCTGATAAATAAAATTTTTCACTATGTATAATATGATCCTCAATATTATCAACTTTAATTGGTCTAAAAGTATCCAAACTTACATGTAATGTAATGGTAGCAATTTTGATACCCTTTTTAATGATTCTTTTAAAAACTTCATTTGTAAAATGTAAACCAGCAGTGGGTGCAGCTACAGAACCATCCTTTTTTGCATATATTGTCTGATACCTTTTAAGTGGTATGTTTGGATTTTTAATATATGGAGGAAGTGGAGCTATACCTAAAGAAAATATATCTTTTTTAAGATTCTTCTCATCTACTATTCTTAATTTCTTGTCTGATACAATTTCTTTTTTTCTATCTAATGATATTCCCTTAGCTTCAAATTTTTTATAAGATTTTTCATAAAAAAACCTTATTTTTACTATTCCTTCTCCAACCTTTTCTTCAATAATAGATTTTAAATTTGACTCTCTTGCACTTATTTTAGATGGATAAACTAAGATAGTACCTTTTTTCACTCTTTTAAAAGGTTTAATTAAAGCAGTCCAGAGATTTTTCTTTAGCTCACTCAGTAATAATATTTCAATCTTTGCACCAGTATCTTTTTTTGTGGCAAATAACCTTGCAGGAATCACCTTTGAATTGTTTATAACAAGGCAATCATTTTCACCCAAATATTCTGGAAGATTATGGAAAACATCCTCTTCTATAGAACCTTTGCTTCTATCTATGATAAGAAGTTTGGATTTATCTCTTTCATTTAATGGTTCTTGTGCTATTAAGTTTTTAGGAAGATGGTAATAGTAATCAGAAACTTTCATAGTGGAAATATATGTAGTCAGTGATATATTTTAATAGGTTTAATATTAAAAAGTTGTAGAAGAAAATAATTAAAAAAGCTGGTTTTTCTTCTTATAATCCTCATTTAGATGTTCATATGCAATTTTCGTAGCTATCCTACCTCTCGGTGTTTTTTGTATAAATCCCTGTCGTAAAAGATATGGTTCATAAACTTCCTGAATTGTTTCTGATTCCTCTCCAATTGAACTTGACAATGTACTCAAACCGACTGGACCACCATTAAATTTGTAAATTATGGTTTTAATTATTTTTATATCCAGATTATCTAATCCTTCTTCATCGACATCTAACAATTCTAAACCATCAAGAGCTACTGTACCATTTATCTTTCCATCTGCTTTAACAATTGCATAATCCCTTACTCTCTTTAGAAGTCTATTTGCTACTCTTGGGGTACCTCTTGCTCTTTTAGCTATCTCTAAAGAACCTTTTTCATCTATTTCCACGTTTAATATTTTAGCAGACCTTCTAACTATTTTTTCTATTTCATCAACATTATAATAATCCAGGCGAATTGTTATTCCAAACCTTGTTCTAAGAGGCGAAGAAATAAGACCTGCTCTTGTTGTAGCTCCAGCAAGTGTAAAAGGTTTTAATTCTAATCTTAATGAGCGTGCCCCAGGTCCTTTACCAATCATTATATCCATTTTAAATTCCTCTAAAGCTGGATATAATATCTCTTCAACCGCTCGATTTAATCTATGTATTTCATCAATAAACAAAACATTATTCGACTCAATATTTGTAAGAATAGAAGCTAAATCACCAGCTCTTTCAATAGCTGGTCCTGAAGTTGTTATTACATTTACACCTAACTCATTAGATATAATTCCTGCTAAAGTTGTTTTTCCAAGACCTGGTGGACCAATCAAAAGAACATGGTCTAACGCCTCTTTTCTTTTTTTAGTTGCTTCAATAAAAATAGCTATATTTTCCTTAATTTTATCTTGACCAATAAAATCTTTCATCCTTTTTGGTCTAAGTTCTTTATCTAACTCAATATCATATTTATGAAGTTTTATATCTGTTACTTTTTCTTTCATATATTTATCTTCTTTCATATCTTATTTATCATTTAATATCCTCTTAAGCTTTTTAAAGCATATCTTATAAACTTTTCTACAGTAATTTCTTCCTCTCCTTCAGTTGGAAACCCCTCCAGTGATTCATTTATCTCTGATGGTTTAAATCCAAGATTTCTTAATGCCTGCTTAGCTTCTTTCATAATAACTAATACTTTCTCAGGTATCTCAGCTCTTGTGATTTTTTCAAGCTCAGGTAGCTCGAGCTTTCCTCTCAATTCTAAAATAAGTCTTAAAGCAGTCTTCTTACCAACTCCGGGAATAGTTCTTATTAAATCAACATCCTGATTTAAAATAGCTTCTTTAAGCTCATTTGAGTTAAAGACAGAATGAACTGCTAACGCTACTTTAGGACCAATTCCTGATATTTGTAGAAGATTTTCAAACATTTTCTTATCTTCTTTATTTAAAAAACCATATAACCTTAGACTATCATCTCTCAAATATGTATATGTAAAAAAAATAATTTCATTACCTTCCTTGGGTAGATTCAATAATGTTTTTGGAGAAATAAATATCTGATAACCTACTCCATTTACATCAACTAATACATATTCTGTTAATTTAATAGCTAATTTTCCTTTAATAAATCCTATCAATTTTTCACCTTGAAAGTAACTCTTTATTTCCTTTCCAGTTTAAATGACATATGGCGATTGCTAAGGCATCTGCAGCATCATCCTTGATTTTTTCATCACCAATTTTTAATATGGCTTTAACCATATATTGTACTTGTTTTTTAGAAGCATTTCCAAGACCAACTACTGCTTTTTTAACTTGTAAAGGTGTATATTTGTAAACATCTAATTGATTTTGATGCCCGGCTAGTAAGACTACACCGGTTGCTTGACCTACAGAAATAGCTGTCTTTACATTACTGCTAAAAAATATCTCCTCAACCGCTAAACAGTCGGGAGAATAGGTTAAAATGATATCATTTATACCTTTATATATTATATTTAATCTTTGTGAAATGGGAAGTTTTGCTGAAGTTTTTATGCAATCATAATAGACTGCATTTAATTTTCCCTTCTTTTCTTCCACTATTGCTACACCTGTTGCTGCTGTTCCGGGATCAACTCCTAATGCTTTCAAAGTTTCTCCATTAATTCATCTGGTATTTCAAAATTTGTATAAATCTCCTGAACATCCTCCTGTTCATTAAGTGCATCTATTAGTTTAAGAGTTTTTAATGTTTTAGATTCATCAAGCAATTTATAATTCTTAGGAATAAGAATAATTTCTGTTGAATCAGGTGATAAACCTTTTTCAATTAAAAAATCTTTGATTTTCATAAGCTTAGTTGGTTCTGTATAAATTTCATAATAATCCTTTTCAATAATTACATCATCTGCTCCTGCATCAATAGCTAATAACAATATCTCATCTTCGTCAATATAAGAACCATCTTTTAAACTAATAACACCTTTTCTATTAAACATCCATCCCACACATCCTGTTGAGCCAAGATTACCATTGTGTTTAGCAAATATATTTCTCATTTCTGAAGCAGTTCTTTTTCTATTATCAGTCATAGTTTCTACTATCACCGCAATTCCTTCAGGTCCATATCCCTCATATACCACTTTCTCTAATTCATATCCACCAACTTTACCAGTACCTTTTTTTATAGCCCTCTTTATATTATCTTTTGGCATATTGAATTCTTTTGCCTTTTGAATTGCATTGGCTAATGCTATATTCTGATCTGGATCACCACCTCCCTCTTTGGCAGCAACTATAATTGCTTTCGTTAATTTAGAAAAAAGTTTTCCTCTTTTTGCGTCTTCTTTTGACTTTCTGTGCTTTATAGTCTTCCATTTCGAATGACCTGACATCCTATTGCCTCCATCTTTTATTTACTAAATTCAAAAAATATCGATGGACTCTATCATCATTACTTAATTCTGGGTGAAAAGCTGAAACTAACAAATTTTTTTGTTGCGCCATGACAATTCTATCATCTAACTCTGCCAATATTTCTACCTGTTTTCCAATCTTTTCTATTATTGGAGCTCTTATAAATACTGCGGGAAATTCCTTGTTACCCAATTTTGGTATCTTAATATCAACCTCCATACTATCTATCTGCCTACCAAATGCATTCCTTCTAACCTCTATATCCATAATAGAGATCGTTTTTCTATTTTCACCAATTATATTTTTTGACATTAATATTAATCCAGCACAGGTACCATAAATTGGCTTTCCCTTGGATGCAAACTCTCTTATCTTTTCAAAGAAACTGTATTCATTCATCAAATTTCCAATTGTACTGCTTTCACCTCCTGGAATAATTAAACCATC
>JAUWOM010000102.1 GCA_030612085.1 Actinomycetes bacterium | reverse complement strand
CCACTTATTTGCTCGATAATAGCTTTCAAATGAACTCCCTGCATCTGTCCATAGACCATTTAGAATGGAATATGTCATAGTTTCTTCTTTAACATAAGCATTATTTACATCCGTTATTTCCAACTCTCCTCGAGCTGAAGGTTTTAAGTTTTTAATGATATCAAACACCCTATCATCATACATATAAAGACCAGTTACTGCATAACTGCTTTTTGGATTTTTGGGTTTTTCCTCAATTTTTATAATTTTGTTACCTTTTAATTCAGGAACACCATAACGTTTGGGGTCTTCTATTTTTTTAAGAAATATCTTAGCTCCCCTTTCCTGTTTCTCAAATTCTTTAACTGCGCTCTCAATATTATCTTCAAATATGTTATCTCCCAAAATAACAACAATTTTTTCACAATCAACGAAATGTTCAGCTAAAGACAGGGCAGCAGCAATACCTCCATGTCCTTCCTGATAAGTATAGTTAATATGTTTCAAACCAAAGTCTGAACCGTTTCCCAAAAGCCTTAAGAAGTCACCAGCATTATTTCCACCTGTAACTATAATTATGTTATCTATTCCACCTTTAATTAATGTATTTATTGGATAGTAAATCATGGGTTTGTCATAAACTGGTAAAAGATGTTTGTTGGTTATTTTTGTAAGAGGCAATAATCTTGTTCCTAATCCACCTGCTAAAACTACACCCTTCATATTAAAATGTAGCTCAAATATCCTTTTAAAGATATAGGATAAGAGCCATCCTCCTTTCTATTAATATTTTGCTAAATTTTATACTTAAAATTATTGTTAAATTCTACCACTAATTTTCAACTACCTCAATTAAGTTTTATCATTTATAAATTTATTAGAAATCTAATTTAGATAAATCTAATAATTCATATTTAATCAAAATAGAAAAACCTCACACCTTTTATATTTTTGTGTGGGGTTTTTAAATTTAGTTTATTGATTCAGTTTTTTAATATAATCAATTTCTATTCAAGACCTGTTTCGGATTCTAATTCTTCGGGTAGCTCAACTGGTGCTTCAAGATGTGCTGGATTTTCTTTAAAGCCATGATAATATATTTTCCAATAACCACGAAATGTTACCTTGCCTTCTCCAAATCCTCCTGTTCTGAATCTTCCCAAAGCAGATAAATTAAAATCTTCACCTTTTACACTCAATCTTCCTTTTCCCCAATAGAATGTCCAATCACCAACTTGCTTTTTTCCACCCCATCCTTTATTAATAATCTTTTCAGCACCTTTTATTGTAACAACTCCTTTAACAGAGACCACAACTCTACCTTCATCAACATGATAATAGACCTAGCCTTTACCATGAGCTCTGACTACACCTTCACCTTCTAAGGTTAAAGGTTGACCAGGTTTGACTTGAGCTTTATACCATAATTTTAATGGACGAATTTTTTGAAAAAAATTTGTTTTTATTGGTTTTACAAAATATGTCTTTAGTCTCGGTTGCGAAAAAGCTACTGCTGGTAAAGTTAAGCTTAGTAAAAAAATAGTAACTAAAATTAATGTAATTATCTTTTTCATTTATAATCCACCTCCTTTCTGATAAATAGAACGAGAAAGAAGTGATTTTATTACACACAATTTCCAAGTTTAATAGGAGGACTTCTGAAGTTCAAGAAATTTTTGTCGAATAATTAAAAACCTTTTCTTAATTACTTCTTTTTTAATTCTTCTTTAAATGTTTTGGCACTCTTCAAGCAAAATTTTAATTTCCTTCTTATCTAAACCATCTTCTTTAAAAAATTGGTAGTCTTCTATTAATTCATCAATTTCATTCTTAAATTCAAGTAGTGTGAATTTTTTTTGGTGATAAGCTTTTTATTTCTCCAGCTGGTAAAACCTTTTTAAGTTCATTTAATCTTTTTTTAACAAATAGTTGTCGGAGTTTCATACGTAGAGTTGGTTTTTTAGCCAAAAATATTCTGGCATTTTCAACAAATCTTTTAACTGTATAAAGGGTATCTCCTGGATATGATCTTTCTGCTAAAGCAGCGGTAGTTCCACCCCCTCCAAAAAGTAATGCTGCAATCACAAATGAAGACACCAAACCTTTTTTAGCAAAAAGAAAATCGATAGATTTTCTCAACAAAAAGCTCATAAAGTTCACCAAAAGCTTCTGGTTCACTGTCTTTAGCTCTAATTACTAAGTCCTCTATCATACTTATTTCAATATCATTACTTACACAATATAAATAAACCCTAAATATTATAACGAGGAAATAAAACTTATGTTACAAGAAGAAAATTTATTAAATATATTTATTATTCTTTATTAATATTACTATTTGAACTGAGTGAATACCAATCAATTTTTCTTGATAAATACATTGTTACTGCTAAAACAATAAATAAACCAATACTACCTAACAAAAGTGAATAATCTTGAAGTTGCAAAATTGTGTACATAAAGCCATACAAAATTAAAAGTACTGAACCCATTAAAATAGTTAAAAAATTGTTCTTAAAAATAGTTTTTGAATAAGCAGTTATTAGCAAAATAGTGGCAATACTTGCGATTAAATAAGCAAAATTGAAATTAATATGTTCTGATAGTGAAAGAAGTAGTGTAAAGAATATAACAAGTGCTAATCCAACTAATATATATTGAACAGGATGTATTCTTTTTTTATTTATAACTTCAACAAAGAAGAAAATCATAAAAGTTAAAGATATAAACATGACAGCATATTTTACCGAACGCATTGTTTTTTGATATTCATCAACAGGCATTAATAATTTAACTCCAAATGCTGAATTAAATATATTATAAGAATTTCCCTTCCATTTTTGAGGATAATCCCTATTTAAATAAAGAACATTCCATTTTGCATTAAATCCACTATTAGTTATTTCTCTTTCATATGGCAAAAATGCGCCATCGAAACTAGGATTATTCCAATTCGATGTTAATTTAACGTTTGTTTCTTTTCCAAGAGGAATGAAATTTAGCTCTTTGCTTCCTTTTAAATTAATGTCAAATGAATATTCATAATTCTTTTCGGGATTATCTGCATCTTTAATTGGAAAGGGAGCACTTAAGCCAGGGTTTATAATATCATTAGTTTCAATTCCAGGAGTATAGGCAAAAATAATTTTATTTAAATTTATTTCAATATTTTTTTCAATTCCTCTCATATCTGGTATACCTAAAGAGACGAATGCGTCTTCCCACAATATATTGTCATCTGGAATATTTAAATCTTTAAAGTCCGGAGATGAAAATTTTCCAGTAAATTTTAAATTAGACTTATAAACAACAGTTTCATATATACCTCTATACCTTATTTCAGGTGATATATTTCCATCAATATTTAATTCATCTGGTAAAAAGTGTGCATATTTAACAGACTTTATTACCTTTTCACCTTTATCTTTAGAATATATTCCATAAGGAACTGTAAGAATTGGTCCAGCTATGGTCTGTTCCCTAGCCCATTTAGAACTTATTTCTTCAATTGTAATATTGTGCCTGTTTTCTCTCTCATGAATTAGAAATCTAATCATATAGGTTGGAATTAATAAAATTAATATCAAAAAACCAGTGGTAAACAATTTAAAAGTTATGGAATTTTTAATCCAACTATTGAATCCTTCAAAATATGATTTCTCTTTCATAGATACCTCCAATATTTATTTAATTTATTTATT
>JAUWOM010000085.1 GCA_030612085.1 Actinomycetes bacterium | reverse complement strand
CCTTAAATATTCACTTTCTAAATCTTTTTCCTCATCTTTTAATACTGTAAAAATATCTTTATCTATAGGTAAAATTTTAAAGAAGACTGGTTTATGATAAACAAATGAGATAAATTTTGTATATAAAATATATACTGTACCAATATCTTTATTTAAAAAAGCTTCTATTATATCATTAGTGATTTCATCAGCATGATCAACTGTTGGATTTTCTGATACTTTAAAATAATGTTTTGAAATATTGATCTGATTTTTCCTTAGATGCTTTACTCCCTTTTTCCCAACAGCATAAAATTCTCTCTTTTTACCTTCTAATTTTTTTACTAATTCATTTAGAGTCTCAAAAATCAAAATATTATAATTGCCACACAAACCTTTGTCTGAAGTAAGAATCAATATTAGTACAGTATTCTCATCTTTATCAGTTTTAATGAATGGATGAGAAATCTCATTTTCCATTTTTTTAATTAATATATGAAATATCTTTCCTATTTCATCAGAATATAACTTTACACCTGTAAGTTTTTTTTGATTTTTATATATAAGATTTAACGCAACCAAGCTTAATGCTTTGGTTAACCTCTTTGTGATTCTTATTCTTTTTATCTTTTTTTCAATATCTTTTAATCTTTCCATTCTTTACTAAAGTCAGAATTAAATATCTTCAATATTTATAAATCAAGTTTTAATATCTTCAGTTTCTATAGTTAAAGTTTAAGTATTTTCAGTTTCATTAGTTGATTTAAACTTAGTAATTACTTCATTCAGTTTGGTTTCTAAATCAAAAGTTAAGTCTCCGCCTTCTCTAATCTCTCTAAATATATCATTAAAATTTTCTTTCATAAAAACTAATAATTTTTTAGTAAAACTTTTTACTTCAGAAATGTCTATATCGTCCAAATATCCATTTACTGCTACATATAAAATCACTACCTGATCTTCAACTGGAATCAAAGATAAAGGTTTTTGCTTTAGTATTTCAACCAATCTCTTTCCTTCCTCTATTCTCTTTTTAGTGGTTAAATCAAGTTCAACACCAAACTGGGTGAAAGCTTCTAATTCTCGATATTGTGCTAGATGCAGTCTCAATTTACCAGCAACCTTTTTCATTGCAGGAATTTGAGCACTTCCTCCAACTCTGGAAACAGATATTCCAACATCTATAGCAGGTCTTATACCTTCATAGAAAAGGTCAGCATTTAAGTAAATTTGTCCATCAGATATTGAAATTATATTGGTGGGAATGAAAGTAGTGACATCCCCTTCCTGTGTCTCAACTATTGGAATTGCAGTTAAGGAACCACCACCTTTTTCTTCAGAAAGTTTTGCTGCTCTTTCTAAAAGTCGAGAGTGAATATAAAATATATCTCCTGGATATGCTTCCCTTCCTGGTGGCTTGCCCAAAAGTAGTGAAAGTTCTCTATAAGCAACTGCATGTTTTGAGAGATCATCATAAATAATTAAAGCATCTTCACCATTATACATAAAATATTCCCCCATAGCACATCCTGCATATGGAGCAAGAAATTGAAGTGAAACTGGGTCAGATGCTGGAGAGCTAACAACTATTGTCTTTTCCATAGCTAAATTATCCTGAAGTTCTTTAATGATCTCAGCCACCGATGATGCTTTTTGTCCAATGGAAACATATATGCAATATATATTTTTTTCTCTTTGATTGATCAAGGTGTCTAAAACTATAGAACTTTTTCCAGTATCCCTATCTCCAATTATAAGCTCTCTCTGTCCCCTCCCTATAGGAATCATGGAATCTATTGATAATATTCCAGTTTGTAGTGGTTGATTAACCGACATTCTATCAATTATTTCAGGTGCTTTTGACTCAACAGGTCTAAAATTTGAAGTTCTTATTGGTCCTTTTTCATCCAAATAAAATCCCAGGGGATTAACTACTCTTCCAAGTAGTTCTTCCCCGACTGGCACCTGGAGTATCTTTCCAGTTGATCTAACAACATCTCCTGCTTCAAGGTGACCTGTTTCCCCTAAAAGTACTGCTCCAATTTCTTCCTTATCTAAGTTTAGAGCTAATCCAAATTTATTATCTGGAAATTCCAGCATTTCACCTAACATAGCATTTGGAAGTCCACCTACTTTTACGATACCGTCTCCTACTTCAAGAATAGTTCCTAATTCTTCAAATTTCCTCTCTAATCTCACTCTTTTTATAAATTCAATTATAAATTTTGCTGTATCATCTGTCTTCATAGTCTTTTATATTCTTAAAAATAGTAGTTTCTGGTGAAACAAGAGATTCTAAATTTATATTTCTAAATAAATCCTGTCCTGAGAGATCAATTTTAGACATCTTTTCTTTTATTTTTTCTAAAACCCGCTTTAAGCTACCATCATAAATTTTGTTACCTATCTTAACAATTACACCTCCATCAATAAGTGGTGAAACGATATTGTCTAATATAATTTCACTACCAAGATAGCCTCTTAATTTTCTTTTTACTTCTGATTTCAATTTACCACCCATGTGAATAGATGTCATTACCTCGACTAAAACTTTTTTGGGCTCCTTTTTAATCAATTCCATTTCTTTAATTTCACTTTTCTCAACTACTGTTCTGAGCAATGATTCATAGTCCTCATAAAATTTTTTAAATGTCATATCTTTTCCCTCGTAATTTCAGCAATAGATTCTTCTATAAGTCTTAAATGATCCTCTTTGTCTAAAGACTTTTTTATTACCTTTTCACTTACAGCAATGACCATTTCTGATATATAGTTCTTTATTTCACTAACTGTTCTATTCTTTTCTATCTCAATCTGATGTTGAGCCAGTGAAAGCAAGTCTTTTATCTCTTTTCTTGTTTCTTCTATTGCTTCTTTTTTTAATTTTTCACTCTCTACCTTAGCTCTCTCTTTCATTTCTTGAATTTCATTCCCAAGATTATCAATTTTTTCTTTATATTCAATTAAAAGATCGTCTGCTTCTTTTTTGGACAATTCAGCTTTATTTATTCTATTTTGTATCCTCTTTTCTCTCTCTTTAGTCATTTTTAAAATGTTTGGAAAGACAAATTTCCAAAGTGCTACAAAAAGTAAAGCAAAAACTATCAGAGCCCAAATGAATGTACTTTCCATAGGATTTATAAGTTTTATCATTTCTTCCAAACAAAACACCTCATAAATATAGTTAAAATTATTTTAAAAATTATATATTTCAATATTAATTAAAACTAATAGAAATTCCCCTATTTAATTTTATATTAGCTATTTAGCAGTAAAAATAAGAAGTAAGCCCGCAACCAAAGCATAAAGTGCAATTGCTTCTGCAAGTGCTATAGCAATAATTAATGCATTTTGTATCTTATCAGATGCTTCAGGTTGTCTTGCGATACCCTTTAAAGCTTCTCTTGAAATAATTCCAATAGATATAGCAGAAGCAAGTGCTCCAATTGCTATTATAGTGGCTGCTGCTAAATAACCTATAGATAGAGAATCCAATTTTTCCTCCTTTCATCACTATCCTGGATTAAGTATATCCTTAATATATGTTGCTGTTAGTATAGAAAAAATATATGCTTGAATAATAGAAATTAAAATCTCAAAAAAACAAATAAATAAAGCCAAAAATATTGCTGGAATTGCAACAAGATAATTTTTAAAAATAGTAATTATTGAAAGTATAACAATAATAATTAAATGACCTGCTAACATATTAGCTGTTAGTCGCAGAAGCAGAGAAAATGGCTTAGCTAACATACTAACAATTTCAATTGGAGTAATAAATATCCACAACCACTTTGGTACTCCAGGGATAAAGAAATTTTTTAAGTAACCTTTTATTCCCGTTTTAACTATTCCAGTTATTTGAATTATAAAAAAAACCATTATAGCCAATGTGGCTGAAAATATTATATTGCTCGTTGGTACATAGGAATTTGGAAATATTCCCATCAAGTTATTTATCGATATAAATAAAAAAATTGCTACGATAAAGGGCCACCAGATTTTGGCATCAATGCCCATAGCCGATTCTGCTATATTGTTTTTAGCGAATTCTACTATTATTTCCAGTAAGCTTTGTCCAGTTTTGGGTATTATAGCCATTCTTCTTGAATAGAAAAACATGAATAAAAATAAAATGGTGACTGCAAAAAATATCCAAACAGTTAAATTTGTAATTGAAAGATTAATTGCTCCTATCTTTATTGGTATTAATACTTTTAAGAAAAAATGATCTAAAATATGCAACTTTACCCTCTTCAAAAGGTGATTTTCTTTTAATTAAAATTTCATAATTTTATTGACATTATTTTTGCTTCTTCTAATAAATCTTTTGCTAATTTATCTTCATATTTTTCAAAATAATAAACCTTCTTTATACCTGAATTAATTATCATTTTTGCACATATAGAACATGGTTGATTAGTTGTATAAATAACAGCATTTTCTATCTCAATTCCATGTAAGGCAGCTTGTATTATCGCATTTTGCTCTGCATGAAGACCTCTACATATCTCATGTCTTTCACCTACGGGTACATTTAAATTTTCTCTTAAACAACCTACTACTTCACAATGGGTAATTCCTTTTGGAGCTCCGTTGTAACCGGTACTAAGTACTCTACGGTCCTTAACTATTATAGCACCAACTTTTCTTCTCAAGCATGTTGACCTGCTTGAGACTAATTTTGCTATACTCATAAAATATTCATTCCATGGAGGTCTTTTATT
>JAUWOM010000033.1 GCA_030612085.1 Actinomycetes bacterium | reverse complement strand
AAAGAGATAAAAAAATAGAAAAGGAATTAAAAAGAACTTATAAAATAGATATTAATTTTGGAACTTCAATAACCTACTGTAAAGAAGATAACCTGGACAATAGAACTGCTTTTGGGAATGTCTTGAAAGAATTTGCGGAGTTAAATTGTAAAAAATCTCTTATTTATGAAAAATCTTCTAACTTTAATGAATCACCTATTTCACCAATTGCTGTTTTTGATTGTGACCTGGCAACCTCTGTTAAAACTGATAAATTTGCATCCATATGTCCAAATAACTTTTTTGAGGGAGGTGTTCAGGAGCATAACACTGCCGCTATTGCAGGGGCATTATCAACACAGAATGTTCTTACATTCTTTGCAGATTTTGGAGTTTTTGGAATAGATGAAACATACAATCAACATAGACTAAATGATATAAATCAAACAAACTTAAAATTAGTTACTACACATTGTGGTTTAAATATTGGTGAAGATGGAAAAACTCATCAGTGCATAGATTATCTTGGTGTTATGAGAAATTTATATAATTTCAGCATAATTATTCCAGCTGATCCGAATCAGACAGACAGAGTAATTAGATATATTTCAAAAACTCCAGGAAATTTTTTAGTACCAATGGGTAGAAGTAAAATTCCAATTATATTAAAAGATGATGAAAGTCCTTTTTTTGCTGATGATTATAGGTTTGAGTATGGAAAAGCAGACTTAATAAAAAGCGGGGATAGAGCAACTATAATATCTATGGGATTTATGCTTCATCGTGTCATAATGGCATGGGAGATATTAAAAAACAAGGGATATCTGGTTAGAGTATTAAATGTTTCCTGTCCAACTAATATTGATGAGAAAATTATTGATGAATGTATTAATGTGGGACCAATAATTACCTATGAAGACCACAATGTGCAAACAGGTCTTGGTAGTATCGTGGCAGATTATATCGCTTGTTCTGGAAAAAGAGTGAGATTTAAAAAAATGGGTATAAGCAGCTATGGATTATCAGGTGATCCAGAAGAGCTTTTTGAAATTCAGGGATTATCAATTGAAAATCTTGTTAATTCAGTAATTAAAGAGATATAAAGAGAAGATTAATTGAATATTATTTGTCATTGTATTTTGATATCATAAGATTATAAATTTTGTTTTATATGAGATTGCTTCGGTTATCAAAAAGTAACCTCGCAATGACATTTTAAAATAATAAATTTTTATTATTAATACTTTAATATGTTTTAATAGTTTTTTATTATTAATAACTTAATACGTATTGTTGACAAGTTGAGTTAACACTTTTGGTATTTTATTCCTTTAAAATTTAGTATTATTTTGTCATTCTGAACGAAGCAAGGCTGAGTGAAGAATCTAATTAATTAAGTTTTTATAAAAAAATATTAAACATAATAAGGCTAAATATAATATTATTATCAGTTTATTGGAAGTATACCTATATGTATAAAAATTGGAAGATAGTTCATATAACAAATGGTTTGCCTAGAGCAAATATTATAAAAACTAGACTTGAATCAGAAGGAATAGATGTTCAACTAGTTTATGAAGCTATTTCAGAAATTTTTGGTTTAACTGCTAATGGTTTGGGTGAGGTAAAAATATTAGTAAAAGAAAAAGATTTTAATATTGCAAAAAAGATACTAAATAATAAATCAAATCTAAATCTCTAATATTCACCTCTTTTTATAACTAAATCACCTATATTGCATCTTAAATAATCTGCTACTACATTACACTTTGCTTTTAATAGAAAAAATATATTTTCTATGGCTTCTTCTTCCATACCTTCAAAATTTCCTTGACCTTTTGCTATTACTAAATCTGAATTCCTTAACTCGTTTACAAAATCTTTATTTGCATATTTTAATATTGTTCCTGGTAGTTTCATTCCACTACTCATAACCTTAGCATATTTATCAATTCCAACCTGTAGTGCGTCCTCTATAAGAACATCATTTATAATAGGTGCTTCTCTACATACAAATATAATTTTTTTATCTGGATAAGTTTCTTTTATCTGAGTAATGAGAAGTTTGTCAAATACAATCTCTCCAGAATTATCCCCAATATATAGAATCTTTTTTGAAAATTCTAGTTCCTTTTTAAAAAGACGATAATCATTTATAAAAATTTCTTTTTCAAGAGAGTCTTTAATGTCTTTAGTAAAATCGATTACTTTGTTAATCCCAAAATCTATTACATTTCCAATTATTGCAAATCTAACTGCTTCAAAAAGAGGATTTTTTGAATTCAAAACAGATTTTCTAAAATTAGAATAATTTTTTAAAATTAAATCATTTTGCTTCCTCTTTATATACTTATATGGATCTCTCACTTTGGTGCTTTCAATTATAGTTTTATAAACTATTCCTCCTAATTCTGGTGGGAACTGTTCTACATTAACTAAAGAAATTGAATCTACTGCTTTCTTCATATTTCTAAATAAGAACTCTTCATCCTTACTTATTATTTTAAGAGTCCTTAAAACTATACTTAAATTGCATATAATACAATCGGGTTTTAGTCTCATTTTTATTCCTATTTTTTATATATATTTATATTTTGTATGTATAAATTATAATTAAAAATAATAAATAAAATTTAATTTAGTATGGTATAAATTAATTAAAAATTATTTAAAACAAACTATCTAAAAGATGTATTTACAGTCTACTCCTACAAGTATAAATTTTTAATATTTTTCAAATAAGGAATATAAATAATACTTTTTTAATAATTCCTTCATAATAGTTGATACTGTTTGAAGATTAATTTTTGTAATTACTTCAAGGTTATATAAAAAGCGGATGATAGAGTTTTATAAAATTTATATTTGTAAATAGTATTTAAAGTTTTTTTATGGCTACTGCACAAACCTTTAATTCGGGAATTTTTGAGACTTCATCTAATGCGCTTATTGTAAGTATGTTTGCATTTGACTCAGCGAAGTGAAACGTAATAAATAAGACTCCAGGTTGTGTCCTCTCTGTTATATTTGCTTTTATTTCAATCTCACCTCTTCTTGATATAACTCTTACTATCTCTCTATCTTTAATATTTAACTTCATTGCATCTTCTGGATTTATCTCCACAACATTTTCCGGATATATTGTGCTCAGTCCTTTTGACCTTCTTGTCATTTCCCCTGTATGCCAATGATAAATCACTCTTCCGGTTGTTAGTACAAATGGATATTCTTTATCTGGTAATTCCTCCGGTGGAAGATGATCTACGGCAGTAAATCTTCCCAATCCCCTTGAAAATTTTCCAACATGTAAAATTGCTGTACCTGGATGTTCTTTATCTGGACATGGCCACTGAATTCCGTTCGCATCTAATCTCTCATGTGATATTCCACCATATATTGGGGTAACTGATGCCATTTCATCCATTATCTCTTTTGTAGAGTTATGTTTCATTGGATAACCCAGTTTAGTAGATAATTCACAGATTATCTTCCAGTCAGGTTTACTATTACCAATTGGTTTAATAGCTTTGTTTAATAATTGAACTCTTCTCTCTGTATTAGTATAGGTTCCATCTTTCTCAGCAAAAGATACACCTGATAGTACAACATCAGCTAATTTTGCTGTTTCACTTAAAAATATATCCTGAACTACTAAAATTTCTAAGCTTTCCAAACATTTTCTTACATGATTTACATCTGGGTCGCTTACCATTGGATTCTCACCCATTATGTACATAGCTTTTATATTTCCTTTTCCTGCTTCGTTCATCATCTCGACAACTGTAAGACCGGGCTCTTTTTTAAGTTCTACATTCCAAAAATGTTCAAATTTACTTTGATTGTCTTTACTTGTAACACTTTGATATCCTGGATATACATTGGGCAAAGCACCCATATCGCATGCACCTTGAACGTTGTTCTGACCTCTCAGTGGATTAACCCCACCACCAGGTATTCCCATATTTCCCAATAACATTTGTAGATTGGCACAGGAAAGAACATTGAGATGACCGCAAATATGTTGAGTTATCCCCATCGCATATATCAAAGATGTGGGTTTGTTATTAGCCAATATCATTGCAGATTTAATAATATCTTTAGCTGGTACTCCTGTTATTTTTTCTACTTTCTGTGGACTATATTCAGAAACTGTTTCTTTTAGTTCTTCAAATCCTTCTGTTCTTTTCTCAACAAACTCTTTATCCCAAAGCTCCTCATCAATTATTACATTCATAAGACTATTTAAAAGAGCTATATCAGTTCCTGGTCTATGCTTTAAATGAATCTTAGCTATCTTTGCAATATCAACTTCCCTTGGGTCAGCTACAATTAATTTAGCACCTTCTCTAACTGCCTTTCTTATCTTTATTCCTATAACCGGGTGCTGTTCTGTAGTATTAGAACCAATAACAAAATAAGCTTTTGCTTTAGATGTAATATCTTCAATGGAGTTTGTCATAGCTCCACTTCCAAATGCTGTTGCCAGACCTGTAACAGTCGGAGCATGACAAAGACGAGCACAATGATCAATATTATTAGTTCCTAAAACAGCTCTTGTAAATTTCTGTAAGAGATAGTTCTCCTCATTTGTACATTTAGCAGAGGAAAGAACAGCAAAAGCATCAGAACCCTCTATTTTTCTAATCTCTAAAAATTTGTTTGCAATATAGTCTAACGCTTTATCCCAACTTGCTTCTTCAAATCTGCCATTTCTTTTTATAAGTGGAGACTTTAGTCTGTCTGGATGGTTTACAAAGTCAAATCCAAATCTACCCTTCACGCAAAGAGCTATTTCATTTACAGAATTATCAGGATTAGAAGTAACCTTTACAATTTTTTCATCTTTAATATTTAGATCAAATCTACAACCAACTCCGCAATAAGGACAAACTGTATTAATTTTTTTAAATTCCCATTCTCTTCCCTCACCAGCAGCAATTTTAAGAGTTAAGGCTCCTACTGGACAAACAGCAACACACTGACCACAGAATTCACAGGTAGAATCCTGAAGTGGTAAGTCAAAATCTGCAATAATCTTTGTATCAAAACCTCTATTTGTTACACCAAGAACTCTTCTATTTTGAATTTCCTCACAAACTCTAATGCAACGTCTGCATAATATACATTTATTGAAATCTCTTATGATAAATGGGTTTGTTTCATCTATTGGATAATTTGTCCTTCTTCCCTTAAATTCGCTTTCCTTTATACCAAATTCATAAGCTAAATCCTGTAGTTCACAATTACCAGCAATATCACATGTCATACAATCTAATGGATGATTCGAAATTATCAAATCAAGTGATACTCTCCTTGCTTCTAAAACTTTAGGAGTATTTGTATGTATTACCATGTTTTCTCTTACCTTAAATGAACAGGCTGGTTGTAAAACTTTTTCTTTCTCTATTTCCACTAAACAAATTCTACAAGCAGATTGTGGGGTGAGAGCTGGATGATAACATAGGGTTGGTATATATATCCCTTCTTTTTTAGCGACATCTAAAATTGTGCTACCTTCCTTAACTTCTAATAATCTACCATCAATTTTGATATTTAATTTAGGCATATGTTATTTTCCTAATCGTGGATAGAATTTTAATTTACTTTCTTTTGGATTATGTATTAAAAGTTTTTGTATCATCTATTATTTTTAAACACCCTTAAAGATTATTGATACACTTTTACTTTTGTATATATCAAATTAATATCTTTTTTTTATAATTTCTTTTACATTATATAAACAGCATCAAATTTGCAAACATCTTTACAAACTCCACATTTTATACAAAGTCTTTTATCTATTTTGTGTGGTTTTTTCTTCTCACCAGATATTGCATTTTGAGGACACTTCCTTAAACAACGTGTGCAACCTGTGCATTTTTTTTCATCAATATGGTAAGTTATTAAAGCTTCACATTCCCCTGCTGGACATCTCTTATCAACAATGTGTGCAATGTATTCATCTTTAAAATATCTCAAGGTTGAAAGTACAGGATTTGGAGTTAGCTGCCCAAGAGCACAGAGTGAGCCTTGATTCATAACTCTTGATAGTTTCTCCAACTTTTTTAAATCCTCTAATTTACCCTCACCATCTGTTATCCTAGTAAGTATCTCCAACATCCTTTCTCCACCTAACCTACAAGGAACACACTGACCACAACTTTCATCACTTGCAAATTGTAAAAAGTATTTTGCAAATTCAACCATACAAGTCTCATTGTCTACAACTATCATTCCTCCTGAACCCATTATTGCACCTGCTTCTATTATTGGTTCATAATCTATTGGTAAATCCAATTTTTCTGCAGGTAAACATCCACCTAATGGTCCACCTATTTGAACAGCCTTGAAATTCTTTCCCAATGGTACTCCTCCACCAATATCAAATACAAGCTCTCTGATACTCATACCAATTGGCACTTCAACAAGTCCTGTTGATACAACCTTACCAGTTAAAGCAAAAACCATAGTTCCTTTGCTTCTTTCTGTTCCTATAGAAGAAAACCAGTCCGCACCATTTAAGATTATCTGTGGAATATATGAATAACTTTTAACATTATTAATATTTGTTGGTTTACCCCATAATCCTGAATTTGCTGGAAATGGTGGTCGAGGTCTTGGTTCACCTCTCCTTCCCTCAATTGATGCTAAAAGAGCTGTTTCTTCGCCACAGACAAAAGCTCCGGCACCTTGTTTTATTTTTATATCAAAACTAAAATTTGATCCCAGAATATTCTTCCCAATTAATCCAGCTTCTTTCGCCTGCTTAATAGCAATTTTTAATCTTTTAATTGCTAAGGGGTATTCAGCACGACAGTAAATATATCCTTCTTTTGCTCCTATTGAGTATCCTGCAATTAACATCCCTTCTAATAGGCTATGAGGATCTCCTTCAATTAGACTTCTATCCATAAATGCTCCCGGATCACCCTCATCAGCATTGCCTACTATATATTTTGGCTCACCATTTGCTTTTTTAGTGAATTCCCATTTTAACCCAGTTGGAAATCCTGCTCCACCCCTACCTCTTAAACCAGATTTTTTTATTTCATTAATGATTTGTAATGGAGACATATCAAGAATTGCTTTTCTTAATGCTGAATATCCTTCTCTTTTAATATATTCTTTAATATTTTCTGGGTTAATAACCCCGCAATTTCTTAGTAATATCCTTTTTTGGTATTTGTAGAAAGGTATATCTTTGTATTTTGGAATAATTTCTAATGTTTTTGGATTCTTATATACTAAATGTTCCACTAAGTCCGATTTTATAAGTGTCTTATCAATTATTTCAGGAACATCCTCTATCAAAGTATGGCAATACAAAATACCTTCTGGTTGTACAACAACAATTGGTCCCATCTCACATAAACCATGACAACCTGTAATTGAAATTCTAAATTTTTTGTCAAGACTTCTTCTTTTTATCTCATTTAAAAAGGAAAAATAAATACTTTCAGAACCACCTGCAATACATCCTGTTCCTCCACAACAGAGTACTGTTTTTTCATATACTTTGTGGGACATTTGTTTTCCTTTTATTAGATAAATTATTTTTAAATTTTAAAAAGCACATTTTAGTTTAATTTATTATCAGGATAATTCCTCTAAAATTTTTAAAATTTTACTGGAAGTTAATTTTGGTATAACTTTTTTATTAATCATTGCTGTTGGTGATAGACCACAGGATCCTATACAATATACTACTTGGAATGTAAATTTCATATTTTCAGTAGTTTCACCTTTCTTTATCCCAAGTTTTTCTTCTATTGTTTTAATAATTTTTTTAGAGCCTTTTACATGACAAGCTGTACCATTACATAGCTGTATCAAATTTTCTCCTTGAGGTTCCAATCGGAATTGTGAATAAAATGTTGTTACTCCAAAAACTTGATTGTAAGGAAGATTCATTTTTTCAGAAATTGCTTCCAAAATATCAATAGGCAAATAACCTAATTTATCTTGAACTCTTTGCAGGATTGGTACTAATCCCTCATTACTCTTATTCATTTCATCTATAATCTTTATAATGCTATCCATTTTCAAGCTCTGATAATCTATTTAATTATCAAAAAATATTTTTAAAATTCTAAATAAAACTCCCTAATTGCTAAAACCATAGTTTAATTAAAGTTTTTATGTTATATAGATATAACAAATATATATTTTAGACCTTTAAAATCAATTTTGACTTTTTCTCCATTCAGTTGCAATTTTAAAATCATTCAAAGTATTTATATTAAATAGGGACATAAAATTGGGATCAAATTTTTCAATCTCGTTTTTTTCAACAAATTTTACACTTACTTCTTTAAAAAAATCAATTATTTTTAGATTATCTGAATCTATTAGCTTCTTTATTGGTTTTAAGCATCTCTTAGAATAGGTTGCATGTAATGGTTCAAAAAAATTATCTACTTTTGGTATAACTACATCATATTCTTTAGAATAAGAAATAATATGTTTAAGGAGAGATATATTTAAAAATGGCATATCACACGCAACTACAAAAGTTGAATTATTTTTTGCAAACAGCAGTCCAGAATAGATCCCGCCCAATGAGCCCTTATATGGAATTATATCCTTTATTAATTTTACATTTAAATAGTCAAATTTTTTGGGTAAATAGTCAAATTTTTTTAGAATATTTGTGACAATAATAATCTCATTACTTAATCTTCCCATCTTTTCTACAATCTGGTCAATTAGAGTTCTGCCCCTAATCTTAAGAAAAGCTTTTTTTTTACCAAATCTTTTACTTTTTCCACCAGCCAATATCACTGAGCTTATTTCAAACATATTTTATTTTTGTTAAGCTCCTTTCTGCAATGTCCCTGTTTGGTAAGGTTAGATGAATTATTCTATATATGAGTTTTGTAATATATTAGTATTAAGAATTTAGATGGAGAAATAATTACGGTTTTTGTTTTAAGCATAACTTACATTTATTTTTTATATGCTATATTACAAGACCTGACCCATACATTCTTCATTCCTCTACTGCAATAATGTCTCCAGCTTTAACTTTCCCTGGTTTTATAACTTTAGCAAATATTCCCTCTTTAGGCATAATGCAATCGCCAATTTTATAATAGATTGAACACGGACGCGGACAAACTTTTCCCTTCTGTGAAATTTCAAGTATAACATCATTGCCTATTTTTAATCTATTTCCAATAGGTATTTTAAATAAGTCAATTCCTTCAGTTGTTATATTCTCAGCAAAAGAACCACTACTTATGTTAAAACCCTTTTTTCTCATCTTATTGATGCTTTCTTTAGATAAGAGGCTTACTTGCCTATGCCATTTTCCTGAATGAGCATCTCCATTAAAACCTAAATTGTTAATTAGGCAAGAATTGACAGATTTCTTAGAAACTCCCTTATGTTCACTAATGTTTATGGAAACTACTTTTCCCTTTTTAATTTCATATTTTTTACTTAATTTTTTCATTCTACTTTTGTATTAACTTTTATATAGTTTTTAGTCACTTTTAATAGTTTCTACTATTTCACCTTTTGCAGAGTGAATTTCTATATATAATGGCATCTGTCCTAAAGCATGTGTTGAACATGAGAGACATGGATCATAACATCTAATTGCTGCTTCAACACGATTTAATAAGCCTTCTCTTATTTCCTCCCCGCTTATAAACTGCTTTGCAACCATATCAACAGATTTGCTCATAGCCCAATTGTTGTGTCCTGTAGCAACAATCAGATTAACCTTTTGTATCACACCATTTTCATCTGTTTTATAATGATGAATTAGGGTACCTCTTGGTGCTTCAATCACTCCTACTCCTTCACCTGTAATCTTATCTGATTCTGTCCTTATGTCAGTAGAAAGAATGTCTGGGTCCTCCAAAAGTTCCCTTGTTCTCTCAGCAGTATATAGGTCTTCTATTAATCTTGCATAGTGATAATATATTGAGCCTTCGACTGGCTTGCTGTTATTTATAGTTTTAAATTGCTTAAACTCTTCATTGGCTAATTGTGTGCTTATTTTTTCACAAACATTTAATCTTCCCAATGGACCTACTCTATAAGAACCTTCTGGAAATCCTTTCTTTTTATAGTAAGGGAACTTAAGATATGACCAATCTTCAACATGTTCTGCTATATAAGAGAGATAATTACTGTCATTAAACTCCTCAAGCAGATTACCGTCATCATCAATCAGTCTTACATCTCCATCATAGAGCTCAAGTGCACCATCCTTTACTAGCCCCATGTAACCTGATTTAAAGTTTGCAAAACTATCCACTAATTCTTTGTTTTTCCCTATCCAATCTTTAGCTATCTCAATTGCTCTTTCGATTGAATTTATAACATATTCGACTTCTCTCAGAATTTTATCTCTACCATCGACCAATAAAGCGCCATTAACACCTCCTGGCACAGCAAAAATAGGGTGGATTTTTTTTCTTCCTAAAATTTCAATAATTTCCTGTCCAAATTTTCTCA
>JAUWOM010000020.1 GCA_030612085.1 Actinomycetes bacterium | reverse complement strand
TTTTTAATTGCTTCTGGATACCAATGTAAATTTACGATTATTTCCTCAAAATTAAGTTTTTTCAACAATTCAATTATGTGAGCCATGACCGGTTTATTTACTATTGGAACCATAGGTTTTGATATTAAATCAGTAAGGGGGCGAAGCCTTGTTCCCAAACCTGCTGCTAAAATCATTACTTTCATATCATAAACACACTCTTTTTAACCTCTTGAGCATTTTAGATTTAATTAAAACTTATGTTTAGTTTCTTTTATTTAATAATAATTTATTTTTTAAATTTATATCATATGGTGAATTTATAACTCCAAGTTCTGTTATAATAGCTGTTATATATCTTGCGGGAGTAATATCAAATGCAGGATTTTTTACTTTAGTCCTGGAAGGTGCTATCCGACTCTCACCAATAAATAACACTTCTCTTTTATCTCTCTCTTCAATGGGGATATCTCCACCGGAATTAATATTCATATCAATAGTTGAGGTTGGTGCAACAACATAAAATGGAACTTTGTTCTCTTTTGCCAAAACAGCTAAAGAATATGTGCCAATCTTATTTGCTGTATCTCCATTAGCTGCTATCCTATCAGCTCCCACTAATACAGCATCAACATCGCCTTTATTTATAAAATAACCAGCCATATTATCTGTAATAAGAATATGTTCAATTCCCTCCTTTTTAAGTTCGTAAGTTGTTAATCTAGCACCCTGAAGAAATGGACGAGTTTCATCAACCCATACTCTTTTTATTTTACCCTGCTTATTTAAGCTTCTTACTATACCCAAAGCAGTTCCGTAACCTCCAGTAGCCAACGCTCCAGTATTACAATGAGTTAAAACTGAAACCTTTTTATTAAAGAGAGCTGACCCATACTGACCAATCTTTTCATTAATAGCTATGTCCTCGCTTTTAATAATTGTTGCTTCTTCAATTAGTCTATCCTTTAATTTATTAACACTCATATCAATATTGTTTATAGCAATATTCATCATTCTTGATAAAGCCCAAAAAAGATTGACAGCTGTTGGTCTGGCCTCGGATAAATGACTATGTGCAACTTTCAGATCATCTAAAAGAGCTTTGGATGTTTTTGCTTTACTTGAAAGACCTGCTAATGCAAATCCGTATGCAGCTGCAACTCCTATTGCAGGAGCACCCCTTATTACCATAGATTTTATTGCTTTTGCAACACATTTATAGTCATTACATATGATGTATTCATCTTTAAGAGGTAATTTTCTCTGATCAATCATTTTTACCTTATTATCAGCCCATTCTATAGATTTCATCCTTCCCTCCACTATTTTATGTTCCTGTTTCCCAAGAAGTTAAGTATTTTTGTTGCTCTTTTGTTAATTTATCTATCTTTATATTCATTGATTTTAATTTTAATTCTGCAATATAGTTATCTATCTTCATAGGAACCTTGTAAACTTTGTTTTCTAATTTTTCCTTATTTTTTATTAGGTACTCAACCGATAATGCTTGATTGGAAAAACTCATGTCCATTATACTTGCTGGATGTCCTTCAGCAGCACTTGAATTAATGAGTCTCCCCTCAGCTAAAAGATAGATTCTTCTACCATTATATAATGTATATTCATCAACAAAATCTCTTATTTTCCTTTTAGATTTTGATAATTTTTCCAAAGCTTTAACATCAATTTCAACATTAAAATGGCCAGTATTACATAAAATGGTTTTATCTTTCATCAACTTTATATGCTTTTCACCTATAACTCTTATATCTCCCGTAGCAGTTATAAAAATATCCCCAACTTCAGCTGCTTCAGATATTGGCATTACCTGGAATCCTTCCATAGCAGCTTCTAAAGCAACAATGGGATCTACTTCAGTTATTATTACCTGAGCACCCATTCCTTTAGCTCTCATAGCAACTCCTCTGCCACACCATCCATATCCACAAACCACAAAAATTGAACCGGCTATCAATCTATTTGTCGCTCTCAAAATTCCGTCAATAGAGCTTTGACCGGTACCATATCTATTATCAAAAAGATACTTTGTTTCAGCATCATTTGCAGCAATTATTGGAAAAGACAAAATACCTTCTTTTTCCATACTCCTTAATCTAATAACACCTGTTGTTGTTTCCTCAATTCCTCCAAATATGGATGATAATTGCTGTTTTCTATTTAAATGTAATTGGCTTATTGTATCAGCACCATCATCTAAAATTACTTGTGGATTACTATCCAACATCTTTGAAATATGAGAATAATATATCTTATCGCTCTCTCCTTTAATAGCAAATACTGAAATCTTATAGTCCTTAACTAAACAAGCACTAACATCGTCCTGAGTAGTTAATGGATTTGAGGCACACAGCATTACATCTGCTCCTCCTGCTTTAAGAGTCCTCATTAAATTTGCAGTTTCAGTAGTAACATGTAAACATGCTCCTACTTTAATTCCTTTTAACGGTTTCTCTTTAAAAAATCTATCTTTTATCTGGGAAAGTACGGGCATAAAATTCTCAGCCCACTCAATTCTTAGATTGCCTTTTTCTGAAAGTTTAATATCTTTTATATCATACTGCATTAATATCCTCCATAAGTTTAGTTTTAAAAACAAAAGAAATCTTTTCTCACATAATTTCATAAATTTAGTTGTAAATAAATTACAAAACTTTTTTAAACTCGGTGCTTGATTTTATCTCTCCAATAATTAAGAGTATCTTCTAAGGTTTTTTCAAGTGGAATCTCGGGTTCCCAACCTGTTAATTCCCTGAATTTTGTAGAATCTCCTTCCAATACTTCAACATCGGAAGGTCGCATTCTTTCAGCATCTTTAACCACTTCAATATCTACTTCGCTCATTTCAAGTAACATTTTTAATATCTTCTCAATGCTAATGGATTTACCTGATGAAATATTATATACCTCACCTGGTTCACATTTTTCCACTGCTAACCAGTATGCCCTTACTATGTCTCTTACATCCGTAAAGTCTCTTTTTGCATTAAGATTTCCTACTCTTACAACAGGATTTTTTGTACCAGCCTCTATTTCAGCAATCTGTTTAGCAAAAGTCGAGACAACAAAAACTTCACCTCTTCTTGGACCTGTATGATTAAACGCTCTTGTTCTTATTATCCTGATTCCATATGATTTATAATACTGATAACCTAAAAAATCCTGAGCTATTTTACTTACTGCATAGGGACTTAAGGGTCGTAGCGTATTCTTTTCATCTATTGGTATTTCATCTTCATGTACCAAACCATATTCTTCACTTGAACAAGCAACATGAATTATTGGGTCAATACCTAAATCTCTTACAGCTTCAAATAAGTTTACCTCTCCAATTATATTTGTAGTTAAAGTTTCTGCAGGAGCATGCCATGATGTTGGAACAAAACTTTGTGCAGCTAAGTGGAATATAAAGTGCGGTCTTACCTTCTTTAACATACTCTGAACAGATACTCCATCTTTGATATCACACTCATATAACTTTATTTTATCTTCAATATGAAAGATATTATCCTTTTTGCTTCTCCATCTTATAGTTCCATAAACCTCAACATCAGGTTTAGTCAAACAATACTCGGCTAAGTGACTTCCTACAAAACCTGTAATTCCTGTTATTAAAACTCTCATTTTAGTAAATTCCTCCTCTCTAATATAATCCTTTATATTACAAAATAATACAAAACAAAATATTTTATATCAACCTTATTTCACATCTTGTTGTTACAATTACAGAATGTCAAAGATATTTTCAATTATTTTATGGAGTCTTTTTTCAAAATTTTCTGAATTATATTTTTTGCAACTCTTTAATGAATTTTTTACAAGTTTATTTTGTAATTTAGTATCATTTATGACTTTTAAACTCTTCTCTTTTAACTGTTTTAAATTAGAGAATAAAAACCCATTATATCCATTCTCTACTATCTCTCTTGACCCTCCTTTATTTATGACAATGGGAATGCATCCAGCTGCCATTGCCTGAACAGAAGATATTCCAAAGTGTTCAAATCTTTCTGGATGCTTTTGCTCATCCTCTCCAAGTCCACTGGCATGCCAATATATCTTACTTTTACTATAAATAGTATTTAGTTCATCTCTTGGAACATTTGTCTTTATTACTATTGGATAGCCTTTTGAAGCTCTTTTTACACTATCTAAATACCTGAAATGCTCCTTTTTCCCTTCCACTCCTCCAACTAAATATAGACTCCAGTCTTTAAGTCCTAAGTTATAAAGTTCTTTAAATGCTTTAACAAGTTCTATCTGTTTTTTATTATGATGTCCTACAAAAAATCTACCAACGTTTAGTATAATATTTTCTTTCTTTATCTCCTTCTCTTTGAAGGAATCAATATCAACCTGTGGATAAAAAAGAAAGCTATCCTTTTTCCAAAGTTTCTTTATCCATCTCTTAGTATATTTTGAATTTGCTAAGATAAGATCGTAAGTATCTAAAAAGTTTAAATCATCAGGAAAGTTTATAAGATATGTGGGGAAAAAACCTATTATAAAATAAACTATTTTCCGAAAAATTGATATAGACGAAATATTTTTAATAGAAACACCAAGCTGTCTTGTATCATTTGAAGCATAAAAATCTGCGGGGCAAAATGAGTTAGACTCTATGGTCATCGTATCATTATTTTTTAATGAAATTTTAATTTTAAAAATTCTACTTTTACTTCTTGGTAATTTGTGATATGTGTAAACATTTTTTTTACCAAAACTAATGTTAATATGTGTATCCAGGGCAGTAAATTTTCTACCACTATTAATTTTTAATCTGATTAACCCCTTCTTTATTAAATTCTCTTCAATTTTAAAAGTTGCTTTTCCTGAGGTCCAGGTAGATTTTTTCATTAAAAAACGCTTTGGATCATGAACTCCTTCAATTGGATTCAAACCATCCTTATATTTTTCTTCTTTGCTTAAAAACCAACTGTAGATATTTCTAGAAATATTCTTAAACAAAAATAAAGTTATTTTATGAATAAAATTGAAGTCCACATCAAAGGGTGTAGGAAAAAAAGTTAAATAGACATTTTTCTTTGCATAGCCCCTCATATAACTTAGATAAGTAGCATTTATAAAAAGGTCATAATCCTTTGTAATGTTGCTACCATAATCAGATGAAATATATGGAAATACTCTTAACTTTACTTTTGAAAGGTCTAAATTAAGATGTCTTGATAATTTATCTAAATCGAAATATTTATTAGTTAAAATTTCAACATTATGATCTTTACTTAATAGTTCTGCCATCTTTCCCATGTGTTTCTCCCCACCACCTAAAGTGGGAAGGTAAAGATCATATATTCCAACTTTCAAATTGCTGCACCTCTTTAGAAAGTAATTACTCCTTTACTTAAAACTGTCTTTGGAAATAGCTTTATATCATTAGTTAGAACATTTTGATCTCCAATTAAACAGTCACTTCCTATAACAGTCCCATTCAAAATATGAACATTATTTCCAACTATAACTCCACTGCATATAATACTTTTATTTATTACACAGTTGCTACCTATCTTACAATTATCCATAATAAGACTATTTTGAATTTTTGTACCACTACCTATTTCAGTATTATTAAGTATTACTGAATGATTATTTATTATTACATTCCCTTTTATCTTACAATTTTCACCAATTACAAGCGGTGGAAACATGTTAGAACTCTTGCTAATCTCTGTATTTGCTCCAATCCAAATGCCCACCTTTTCCTGGTTAAATTGAAAATCAAAATCTATTTTTCTATCTAAAATATCACCCTGCGCTTTTAGATATTTTTGAGAAGTTCCTAAATCGAGCCAATATGATTTTGAAGAAAATCCAAATACTTTTTCACCTTTTGACAAAAGTAGTGGAAAGAGTTCTCTCTCAAACGAATAATTCTTTCCTTCCGGAACAAGCTCTAAAACTTCCGGTTCTAATACATACGTTCCAGCATTGATGAGATTTGTAGTTATCTCGTCCCACTTGGGTTTCTCTAAAAATTTTAAAACTCTACCATCTGAATCAATGGGAACAAGACCATACATTGTGGGATCATCAACAGGAGTTAATGTGATTGTAACAGTTGCTTCTTTTTGTTTATGATATTTTATCAGTTCTCTAAAATCCAAAGAAGTTATAATATCACCATTAAAAACTAAGAAAGGTTCATCTTTTAAATATTTCTCTGCGTTTTTAACTGCACCACATGTTCCCAAGGGAACCTCTTCGGTTACATAGGTAATATTAACTCCTAATTTTTCCCCATTCCCAAAATGGGAACTAAATATAGCTGGCATATAAAAAGTGCTTAGTATGATATCTTCTATTTCATATTTTTTAAGATTTCTAATGATATATTCAATTAAGGGCATACCAACCAATGGAATCATGGGTTTTGGTGTCTGATATGTTATTGGTCTCAGTCTGGTTCCCTCTCCACCTACTAAAATAACTGCTTTCATCCTATAAATCCTCCCGAAATTTAAAATTATAATAATTATTACTTTTTATATTTTCTTTTTATCAATCCTGAAATATAACCTACCATTT
This sequence comes from Actinomycetes bacterium, assembly GCA_030612085.1. Lineage (GTDB taxonomy): Bacteria > Actinomycetota > Humimicrobiia > JAHJRV01 > JAHJRV01 > JAHJRV01. Next base: position 6,201 of record JAUWOM010000020.1, on the reverse strand, counting down.
TCGCAATATCTATTAAAAACTGTAAAACTGGAAAAGCTATCCATGCAAAAAACATTTTCCAGAAGGTTTCTTTTTTAAAAGTCTTTATACTTCGTACATAAGCTTTTCTTATGTAAAATATAGCAAAAGGTAATGGAATAAGTAAAAATATAAAATTTTTAGTTAAAAGAAACACTAAAATTAATAAAATTAAAGAAATGTAAACAAAAAATCTCAGTGCATGCCTATAAAAATACATATTTGCAAATCCATCACCAAATGCATACCTGAAATATTGTTTAAAGAGTTGAAAAATATTCCTCCTCATTTTCCAAAAAACAACAGCTCTTGGATTTAAAATTATATTATATCCAAGATTTTTTAACTTGAAATTAAAAAACATATCCTCGCCAACATATAATTCTTCAGGATATCCACCAACTTTTTTCCACACCTCTTTTTTAAAGGCAATTGATCTTGAAGAAGGCATAAATTTCTTTGGATTTATTTCATTAACCTGTGGCATAAAAAGACATGAAATTGTTCTCTCAAACCAGCTTTTACATAATGGTAAACTGAATCCTCCTACAACTTCTGCATCTTTATTGTATTTAAAACTATCAAAAAGATTCTCTAACCAATCCTGTTTTAATTCTACTCCTCCATCAGTCACTGCAATGAGCTCGGTATCACAATTCTTAATAGCAAAGTTTCTACCCTGAGAAATATTAAAACCTCTTTTTATCTCTATATTTAGATTTGGTATTTTCTCCTTAAACCCTTTTAACTTTTCAACAGTGTTATCTGTTGAACCTCCATCAACGATTGTTATCTCTTTTGCTTTTAAGCTCTGATTAAAAAGAGAGTTTAAGAAATTTTCAATTTCTTCACCCTCATTTTTTACAGTTACTACAACTGAAATTTCCATAATCTTTTAAAAATATCCTGCAAAAATACTAAGATTTTTTAGAAAAATGCCATAAAAAAGCTTGGTAAAAATTTTTCAAATTTTCAAATTTAACAATTTTTCTTTCCTTAGAAAAAGTCAGTAACCAAGCTAAAAAGGATATGATAATTCTTCCTAAAAGTCCTGATAAAACAATTGCTTTTATAATATACATCCTATTTTTATACCCGTGTTTTCTAAAAAAGTGATATCTTGATTCCAATACTTGTATAAGTCTATTTGCTTCAGAATTTTTTGCACTTTGTGCATCATAATGTATAACATTAGCTTCTGGTAAATAATATATCTTCCACCCTTTTTTCCAACACCTGTAGCACCAATCAGTATCTTCACTATACATAAACATCTCTTTATCTAAAAATCCAACCTCATCTAATGTTTCTATTTTTATCATTAAAGCAGACCCCGATGCCCAGTCAATCTCTTTTAGACTATTATGATCCCACCAGCTCATAAAATATTGACCAAAAAATCTGCTTTTAGGAAAAAGTTTGAATAAATAGCTACTTTCGAGAAATTGTGTAGTTATATTAGGAAAAGTTCTGCAGGAAAGTTGTAATGAATTATCAGGATATAAAATTTTTGGTGCAACAGCTCCAGCTTCTGGATTTGACCTTAGAAAATCAACTAATTTCTCAATACTATTTTTTTTAATAATAGCATCTGGATTAATAAAAAATATATAATCTCCATCACACAATTTTAAAACTTTATTTACTGCACAGGCAAAACCTACATTTTCTTTATTCTCAATCAAATTTACCTGCTCGAATTTCTCTTTTACCATATTCACACTTTCATCACCAGAATTGTTATCCACAACCCAGATATCTAACAACAGTTTAGTTTCATAGGTCAATGACTTAAGACATTTCTCAAGCAAATTAACAACATTGTAACTAACTATTATTACGGATATTTTTTCATCTCTTTTTATCTTTGGATATTTAGGTATCTCTTTTTTTAAAACTATAACCATTTTTATTTATTTAGTTAAAATTTAATATTTTGTTGAACTATTTCATTTCAAAAGCTTTGTGGCATGGTTTCGAAGACATTTAGTCGAGAAACTTTGCCCAAAGCTTTCTACATTTCTTTTTTATATTTCTCCCCTTTTTCCATCCACTCATATATCTCTTCAAAATTGATCTTTTTTGATTTTTGAATTTTATATCTTTTTATTAATTGACCTGGTAATTTCAATAGAAGACTAAGAGCAACCTTTAATCTTACTTTAAGCATATTTTCAATTTTTCCTCCAAACAGCAGATCTTTAAAGAAATGCCCTATTAAATATAGAATTGAAAGGTAATATTTAAACCAATATTTTATAATCATTTTAAAGGGAGCATTTTTTAGCAAGGTTAATAATCTATTTCTTAAAACATAAAATGTAAAAAGTGGTGACCATTCCTTGCTTGAACCACTGTGATAATGTCTAACAACTGACTTTGGATTATATAAAATCTTCCAATTTAAATACCTTGCTCTCCAGCAAAGATCTAAATCCTCGTAATACATAAAAAAATCCTCATCAAATAGTCCAACTTCCTTTAACATTTCACGCTTAAATAATGCACTCACACCGCTTGTTCCAAAAACCTCTTGCACCTCATCAAACTGACTTTCATCAAAGCTCTCAAAGCCTCTATCACCACCATATCCTTGCTTGTCTATAAATATACCAGTACTATTTATTAAATTTTTTACCTGATATGATTGTTTTTTTGAAATGGAGAATACTGTTTTTATCTCCTTTAATCCAATATCACCTTTATATATTAACTCATCACCCAAAGTTATATTTAGAAAATTATCGGGTGAGAAAGACTGTAGAAATAAACTAACTTTTATTTTTTTCCCCACATCTTTGATTGGAATTGCCAGAACCGAATCATCTCTACTCCAGCAAAAATTACCCGACTTTATTTTTTCTGGAAGATAAAATCCTTTAATAAATTTAACATCCTCCGTAACATTTATCCTGTTTATAAGAACTTTATTTACCCTTATACCTAACTTTCTTGTATCCTTTCCTTTTCCCATTTCTTTTGGCACAACAGCTTTGCAATCTAATTTAATAGGTAAATAGAAATAATGGAAATAAACTTTAGAGGTGATCGCTCCCATTTCTGGAAATTTATCTGCACTTAAAACAAGTTCCTTTAGCCAATCTCCATCGACCTGAGCATCGTTATTAATTAGAGCTATATACTCCCCTTTTGACTTTCCAATCCCTAGATTGTTTCCACCTGCAAAACCAAGATTTCGTGAGGATTCTATAAGTATTACTTCAGGATAATTTCTTCTAACAAAATCAACTGAACCATCAGTAGAGGTATTATCAACCATAATAACTTCATATCTTTCTTTGGGATAATCTATTGAAAATATCGATGAAAAACATTCATTTAAAAAATGTTTACCATTGAAATTTATAGTTATTATGGATACAAAAGGCCAAAATTCCATTAATCTTTCTACTTATCAATTACTTAATTTTTATTAATACTTAAATTAATTAATTTCTTATAGATTTGTGGCATAGTTTCGAAGACATTTTAGTCAAGAAACTATGCCCAAATCTTCCAATTATTTTTAAGTAGTAGTTATTTTTTTGCAAATATTACTATCTGCTTTGATATTCTCATATCAAAATTTTCTAAAAGACTTAATTCAGAAGAGATGTCTTCTATTCTCTGCCTTAAGTTGTTCACTTCATGATCAGTTAATTTTTTAGTATCAATGAGCTTAAAGCTCCTTTTTATTATTCTTACTTCTTCTAAAATTCTGTTTAGTTTGTTACTCAATAATTCTTCCAGGTCACTGTTAATAGCCAGGAGACCATTTCTTAACAATGAATTTATCTGATTGGTTTCCCTGTTTAATTGTAAGTGAACATTATGATTTATAGACTGCATTGTTTTGTTATAACTTCTTCTAATATTTTCAAAATATAAACTTGCAACAAAATCAAAGTACTTTCTTATTCCTCTTCGTTTCTTTACTTTAGGTTCCTTTTCTGTTGATTCTTCTTTAACCTTATTAATCTCTTTATAGGATGCCTCTTCTATTAAATCATCTCTTAAAATATCAAATCTACTAATAAGTTTTATATCTCTAAAATCTTTTCTATCAAGCTTTATTATCCTTGGTTCACCTAATATTTCCTCAATTTTTGTTATATAATCTTTCAGGCTCTCTTCTAATGCTCTACTGAATATTGCTGAATGTTTAAGAACAGTTTTATCTAAAATTTTAAACCCTATATTTTTTAAAAGAAGCTCAACAGTAAATATATATTTCTCCAAAAGAGTATCAATTGATTCTTTTTCAGTAACAAATCTACTGAAATAAGGTAAACCTGGCAATATAATTCCTAATAATCCATCCTTCTTTAGTAGTATTAATATCCTCGAGATAACACTATAAAGATCCTGATAGGAAATGGGTTTAAATGAACTTCTTATAATAGCAGCCTCGTATCTTTTACTCTTTTTTAATTCATCTTCTAAATTATGAAAATCTATTTCTACTCTTAAATAATCATCTTTCTTTTCGATGTCTTTTAAAAATTCAATTGGGACAAAATTTATATCTTTTTCCTTATTAAGCTTTTTAAATAGAAAATCTTTTCTATTTGAATATAGAAGTATCTTATTATAATTTTTAAATTCATTATTACATATTTCTATTAACTCATCTTTAGCTTTGTTTTTTAAAATATGAATGTATTTTTTATCAGAAGCATAATAAGGTTCTTTGAAATATCCCCTTAATGGTTTAACTGCATTTGGCCATATGTAATTATTAGTTTGATTAGCTACATTATTTTTATAGATTGTATAAATTGAGGTATTGTCTATCATTTCTGATATAGCTCTCGCCCATCCCAGATAATCTTTATAATCAACAACTTTTCCCATACTATATCTTTCAACTAAATTGTGAGACCAATCCCCCTTTGTTGTAATAATGGGCAAACCAGCCCAGATGTAATCCAGTATTCTTGTTCTAAATGAAAATCTTGTTTCAATATGAGAAGGATGAGCACTTATTCCGATATCAGATTCAAGTAAAAAATTCTGCCTATCTTTATAATCAACCCACTTATTAAAAAATATGTTCTTATTATAAAGTCCCATTTTTTTACTTAAATCTATTGCTTCAGATACCTTTTTCATTTGAGGAAGTCGAGGATCTGGATGTTCTACGCCAAGAAAGATCAAATTTATATCTTCCCTCTTTCTACATATTTCTCCCATAGCCTTAATGGGAGTTATTGGATCCAACCAGTTCCATATACCTCCTCCCCATAAAACGACTTTATCATTTGAACCTATATTCTCTATAACTCCTTTCATAACTTTCCTCGTATGTTTGGGTTTTTCTGCTGGAATTCCAAATGGTACAACATCGATCAATTTCCTAAGAGTCTTATCCTGATCATAGGTCTTCGGATTTATTCTCCCAACAGAACTTAACATACCTAACCAGAGATCTCTTTGTCTTTCACTAGCACAAATGAACAGATCGCCAAGTTGTAATTGACTTTTAATTGTAGAAAGATCATTACTTGCGATTCTTAGTCTCTCACCCATACCATGATAACTAAACATCTCCAAGCTCTCAAATTGAAAAGGATTATACAAATCTACTACAACCTTTCCTTCAAAAAATTTCAGAAATGGAAAGAAATGTAATATATAACCTTGAATAATTATTGTTTCAGCATCATTAGTAAATAGTTTTAATGAATCTGGAGCTTTGTAATCATATCTTTTTGTCTCAAAACCTGGTGTGGGTAGGTCACATTCATTTGGAACAGCTAAGGTTACCTCACCTAAATCAGATAAAGTTTTGGCAAATTCATAGTATCTTATTCCTGGTCCAGCCATTTGGCTTGCAACGACATCGTAGCTTATTATTAAGATATTATTCTTTTTCAATTTTTTTCACCTAACCTGTGTTAGCTTATTAAAAATATCTCCTAAATAAATAATTAATTAATTTTTCAAACCTATTTTATAATAAAACCATTAGAAATTAATTTTTTAAAAAATCCCTTAAACATTTAAAAATTATTAAATATAAATTTATGAAATATATTTTCTTTTTCCATATAAAATAGGAAAAATATTTACTATATTAATAAGATATGCTTTTAAAAGAGGTATATTTTCTTTTGAAATCCTTTTGTTTCTTATCCAATTTATTTCACTTGGTAAAAAAACATTGATAAATTTTCTAAAACT
>JAUWOM010000027.1 GCA_030612085.1 Actinomycetes bacterium | reverse complement strand
CTTGATGTTGTTTTGAATGTAGCTGATTATATGGCAAATCAATATGGAAATCCTAACTTTAACCCCCCATATCTTCTAAGAAAAATGGTAGCAGCGGGACATCTTGGAGTAAAAACAGGTAAAGGATTTTACGACTATAGCAAAATTTAAAAAAATTGATTATCATTAGGAATATTTTAAGATTTGGGCATAGTTTCTCCCCTAGAATGTCTTCGAAACCATGCCACAAATCTCTTATAAAAATTAAGATTATTTTAAAATTAAAGAAATAAATTAATTTAAATATGGAGGTAAAATTATGGAAAGGGAATTTGTTAACTATACTATTGAAGATAAAGTAGCAACTTTGGTAATAGATCGCCCTCCAGTGAATGCTTTAGACACCAAAACTATGGAGGAATTAAGCGAAGTATTGGATGAGTTAGAGAAAGACCAAAATGTAGGAGCAATTGTTATAACAGGTGGTGGGAAATATGCTTTTATTGCTGGTGCAGATGTGAAGGAAATGCCAAAATTGACTCCTGATTTAGCAGAAGAGATGTCAGCGAAAGGACAAGCAATTTTAACGAAGATGGAGAAAATTGGAAAACCAGTTATTACTGCTATAAATGGACTTGCTCTTGGAGGAGGATTAGAACTGGCTATGGCTACTGATATAAGGATAATATCTGATAGAGCTCGGGTAGGTCAACCTGAAATAAACTTAGGTTTGTTTCCAGGATGGGGTGGAACACAGAGACTTTCCAGAATTGTAGGTTTGCCAAAAGCAAAAGAGATGATATTCACGGGAGATATGATAAGTGCTCAGGAAGCTATGCGGATAGGACTTGTTAACAAAGTAGTTCCTGATGGTGAGGAACTAAAGGTTGCTAAGGATATTGCAAAAAAGATTATTAGCAAGGCACCAATTGCGGTAGCAAAATCTAAGAAAGCTATAGAGGAGGGAATTCAGGTATCATTAGAGGAAGGATTAAAAATAGAATCAGAATTATTTGGTGAGGTTTGTGGAACTGAAGATATGAAGGAAGGTGTAGCTGCATTTATAGAAAAAAGGCAACCCAAATTTAAAGGAAAGTAATTATCAATTTCTGTAAAAATATCAAGTAGGGTTATTTGTGTAAAGTAAACTAAAGTTACGTAAAAAGAATATTATTTTTTAAAAAAGAGTTGTAAAAATTTTATTATTAAAAAACATCAAAAATTAAACAATACTAATAATTTATAAAAATCTGACAACTTCGTTAGATGGGAGGTGCAGATGGATTATTCTATTTCAAAGGAATATGTGCTACTGCGTAAAACAGTAAGAGAGTTTGCTGAAAAAGAAATAGCTCCTGTAGTCGAAGATATGGACAGGGAGGGAAAATTTCCTCATGAGAATATAAAGAAAATGGCAAAGTTGGGGTTTATGGGACTTCCAATTTCAAAAAAATATGGTGGTTCTGGTACCGGAATGTTAGGATACTGTATTGCTGCTGAAGAGATTGGGAAAGTATGTAGCTCACATGGTACTATTTTAGGTGCACATACATCACTATGTTGCATGCCTATTGAAATGTTTGGAACAGAGGAACAAAAACAGAAATATTTAATTCCACTTGCAAAAGGGGAAAAAATAGGAGCCTTCGCATTAACTGAACCCAATGCTGGTTCAGATGCAGCTGCTATAGAAACTACAGCTGTAAGAGATGGTGATCATTATATATTAAGTGGTACTAAAATATGGATAACTAATGGGGATATAGCAGATGTTGTTATAGTTTTAACTGTTACAGATAAAGCACTTGGAGCTCGAGGTGGGGTAACAGCTTTTATAGTTGAGAAAGGTACCCCAGGATTTTCTGTAGGAACGTTAGAAGATAAAATGGGAATTAGAGGTTCAAGTACTGCTGAGTTAATATTTGAAGATTGTAATGTGCCTAAGGAGAATGTTTTAGGTGATGTGGGAGCAGGCTTTATTGTATTTATGAAGGGGCTTGACTGTGGAAGGTTAGCATTAGCAGCTGGATGTGTTGGTGGAGCTCAGGCTTGTTTAGATGCATCAATAAAATTTGCCACAACCAGGGTTCAATTTGGAAAGCCTATATGGGAAAATCAAGCAATACAATGGATGATTGCTGATATGGCAACAGAAATATATGCAGCTAGACAGATGGTTTATCATGCAGTTTGGTTAAAGGAGAATGATCAGAGATTCACTAAGGAATCAGCAATGTGCAAACTGTTTGCATCAGAGGTTCTTGGCAGAGTTATTGATACAGCAGTTCAAATACATGGCGGTATGGGTTATATGAAGAAGTTTCCTATTGAGAGAATGTATAGGGATGCAAGGGTAGCAAGAATTTACGAAGGAACCTCTGAAGTTCAAAGATTAGTAATAGCCAATATGATTAGAAGAGAAGTGTTATAGAGTTAAAAATTCTAATGATTATAATTTATTGGGGGTAAAATATGAAATTTATTGTTTGTATTAAACAAGTTCCTGATACAACAAATGTCAAAATTGATAAGAGAACAGGCAGACTTATAAGGGAAGGAATTCCAAGCATTATAAATCCTGAGGATAAAAATGCTTTAGAAGTAGCATTAAGATTAAAAGAAGAATTTGGTGGTGAGGTTATAGTTATTTCTATGGGACCTCCGCAAGCAGACGAAGCTTTAAGAGAAGCAATAGCTATTGGTGCTGATAGAGCAATACTTCTAACTGATAGGGCTTTTGCTGGAGCTGATACAATGGCTACAGCATACTCCCTGGGATCTGCTATCAAGAAAATTGGAAAGTATGATTTAGTTCTATGTGGAAGACAGGCGATAGATGGAGATACTGCACAGGTAGGACCACAATTAGCAGAGTTTTTATCAATTCCTCAAATAACTTATGTTTTAGAGGTGAATATTGAAGATAATAAGATAATCGCAATTCAAGAGCTTGAGGATAAAAGAGTAAAATGGGAAGCAGACTTACCGGCTCTTCTAACTGTAACTGCAGAGGCAAATAAACCCAGATACCCTTCAGCATATGGAATTATGAGTGCGTATAAGGAGAAAGAGGTTGAGATATGGAAAATGAAAGATTTGGATGTTGATGAAAAGAGAATAGGTATGGATGGTTCACCTACTTCAGTCAAAAGAATTTTTTCTCCAGAACCAAAAGGTAAAGGTGAAATTATAAAGGATGAACCTAAAAAAGCTGCTGAGATTTTATTTAATCGTCTAAGAGCAAAGAATATATTATAGATTGGGGGTAAATATATGGCAATTTATATAAATAGAGATTTATGTTCCGGATGTGGACTTTGCGTAGAGATATGTCCTTTTAATGGAGTTAAGCTTGACGAAGAGGATATTGCTATTTTACTTGATGCCTGTAATGAATGTGGAGCTTGTATTGATGAATGTCCTGTAGAAGCAATATCTATTGAATTAATAAAAGAGGGTGTTATTGATATAAGTAAATATTCTGGTATATGGACTTTTGCTGAGCAAAGAGATGGAAAACTTACAAGAGTTGCAAAGCAATTGGTTGGAAAAGCACGTCAACTCGCTGATATTTTAGGAGTAAGAGTTGAATCAGTACTTTTGGGTCATAACATTGCAGAATTAGCTCAAGAATTGATTCAATGTGGAGCTGATAATGTATATTTAATAGATCACCCAATGTTAGAAAATTATCAAACAGATTTATATACAAAGGCAATTTACGACCTTACTATGGAGAAAAAACCAGAGATATTCATCTTTGGAGCAACACATATGGGAAGAGATTTAGCTCCAAGGCTTGCTCAAAGAATACAGACAGGACTGACAGCAGATTGTACAGAACTTACCGTAGATGAAACTGAGAGACATCTTCTTCAAACAAGACCAGCATTTGGGGGAAATATTATGGCTACTATCACATGCAAAAATCACAGACCTCAAATGGCAACAGTAAGACCAGGTGTATTTAGAGAACCTGAAAAAGATTTATCAAGAGAAGGGAATGTTATTAATATAAAACCAGATATTTCAAAATCTTATATTCTTTCTCGTTTAGTTAAATTCTTAAAATTGGAGAAGAAAATAGTTAAACTTGAGGAAGCGGAAGTAATAGTGTCAGGTGGAAGAGGATTGAAAGGGCCTGAAAACTTTCCACTTATTCAGGAACTTGCTGACTTGTTAGGTGGTGAAGTTGGAGCATCAAGAGCAGCAGTTGATGCAGGGTGGATATCAAAGGACCATCAAGTAGGTCAAACAGGCAAAACTGTATCCCCAAAACTTTATATTGCCTGTGGCATCTCAGGAGCTATTCAACATAGAGCTGGCATGCAGGCATCAGAAACAATTGTAGCTATAAATAAAGATCCAGACGCTCCTATATTCAAGATTGCAGACTTTGGTATAGTAGGAGATTTATTTAAAGTTATTCCTGAGCTTATTTCAGTACTTAAAGCTAAAAAAGAGAAGGAAATGGTAGTATAATAAATACTTTACTTTTAACTTTGAAATGCATTTTTAAGAGAGGTTGGAGAAGTGGATGAAAATAATTATATAAAATACAATAGATCATCAAACTTTTTAAGAGGTTGTTTAATAGCTTTAATTGCAATTTTAATATTAATTATTGTTGCTGGAGCTATATTTGGAACAATATATTTAAGAAAATTACAAATTGTCTCTCCTACTGAAGAAAGAATAGAAGAGACTGTAGAAGAACAAGAAACTATAAAAGAACAGGAAATTACCAAAGAAGAAACCTCAAAAGAACAAGAGATAGTTAAAAGTGAAGCTAATTTAGCAAATCCTGTTGCAGCAGTAGCAAAAAAGGTTCAACCAAGTGTAGTAAATATTACTGTTGAAGTTATTCAACAGGATATTTTTGGTCGTGAAGGTCTATTTCCTGGTGTTGGCAGTGGAGTAATTTTTTCAAAAGATGGTTATATATTGACAAATAACCATGTTGTTGAAAATGCTGAAAGCATTGAAGTGGCATTTTTTGATGGTGAGACTATGGAAGCAGAATTAATAGGGACTGAACCACGTGCCGATATTGCTGTAATAAGGGTTGACAGGAAAGATTTAAAGCCAGCTGAATTTGTGTCCGTAAAAGATATAGAAGTAGGAGATTTAGCAGTTGCAATTGGGAGTCCATTTGGATTTCAGCAAACTGTTACTTCAGGAGTAGTCAGCGCACTTGGAAGAGAAATATTAGAATTACTGGAATATGAAGGTAAAGATTTTTTAGTTGATTTAATTCAGACAGATGCTGCAATAAATATGGGAAATAGTGGTGGTGCTTTAGCTAACATAGAAGGTAAAGTAATGGGAATTAATACAATAATAGTAAGCCCTACTCAGACTTATGCTGGATTAGGTTTTGCAATTCCGAGTGATATAGCAACAAATATTGCAAATCAATTAATAAAATATGGTAAGTCAAAATTACCAATAATTGGCGTTGGTCTGAGAACAGATCCAAATATTCCTGGTGCAATAGTTTATCAATTGTATGAGGATCTTCCAGCTTATAGGTCAGGAATAAAAGTTAATGATGTTATTACAAAGTGTAACAATATAGTATTAAGAACACATCTCGATTTAATAGCAGAAATAATCAAACATAATGTTGGTGATAAAGTAGAATTAGAAATTCAAAGAGATGGAAAAGTTATTAAAACAACTGTAGAATTAGTAGATACTCCTCCAGGATATGGAAGATAATAATTCTTATTTTGAAAAACTATTGATAGATTTATTTTTTGATCCTCTATCAGATAATGATAGAGGATTTTGTTATAATTATAATAACTTTTAAAATCTTTGAGATTAAAAAGAAAATTTTTTTTAGGTTAATAAAAAAGACTAATAAGAATGAAGAAGATGGATGTTTCAGAAAACGAATCAACTAAGAATATTTTTATGGAAAGATATCATAATTTAAGCGACCAATTTCTAATAGCTCGTGCAAGAAAAGGTGATAATCTTGCATTTGAAGCAATAGTAAATAGATACAAAAATCAGGTATTTACCTCCGCTTTTTATATAATGGGAAATAGTCATGATGCATCAGATGCTGCACAGGAGGTGTTCCTAAAGATTTATAAATCCCTTCATAAGTTTGGTGGTAGGTCAAAATTTTCAACATGGTTATTTAGGCTAACTACCAATACCTGTATCGATCTTATAAGAAAGAGAAAAAGGTATACTTCTAAAACTAAAGAATTAGATTTAGAGTATGATAAGGATTTTTCAAAAAGCGCCAGGTATAAAGAACTATCATCTGTTGAGAGGGAATTTTTAAAAAAGGAAGATGGAAGGAAGATAATTGAAAATATTATTTCATTACCACAAAAATATAGAGTTCCAATAGTATTGAGAGATATTTATGGATACTCATACAAAGAAATAGCAAAATTATTAAAACAGCCTTTAGGAACTCTAAAATGTAACATCTTCAGAGGTCGCAGAATCTTAAGAGATATTATCTTCAAAGAAATAAAATAAAAAATGTTAATTTGTTAATCAAATCAAATCGATTTCTTTTAACTCTCCTTTTAACTCCCTGTAAACTTTTTCAAATGAAGGTAATTCCACCATCTGATTTTTAAGTCGAACCTCCCATAATCTTTTATATCTAATCTCTTTCTCATCAAATACTTTTAATATTGAACTCTCACTTAATTTTTTAAATTTAATTTTCTTCTCTATATATGGTTTTAATAAGAATATGTCACTAATATATTTATTAGCAATAAGATACCATGTGTCATAAATGTCCCTGGGTTCATTTCTACTTTTATCCATAATACTAAGAATCTTTTCCACAAAAATTTCATTTATGGAATATACTTTTAATTTAATATTTAAAGGAATATCATCGTATTCTTTGTATTCTTTTAAAAGAGGTTTTAATATTATTGGAAATTGTAACAGTTCTTCTTTCGTAAAATCTATCTTTATACTCCCTTTACTTATATCAGCACTAAGAGAACCAGAAAAATTTAAAAAAATTGTATATCCATTTTCATGTTCATCACTTCTACTAAATCTTATAGGTATATTTGCATCTTTTAATAATATCTGGTAGATATCTTCAAACTTTTCTTTCAGATTTGATAGAGAAAAGGATTTTAATAATGTAAAATCGAGGTCTTCAGAGAAACGATATCTATGAATATAGAATTTTTTTAATGCTGTACCACCCTTAAAAGCAAGAATGTCCTTTAAATCTGATTTTGATATACCTATTAAAATCCACGATAGGATATAATCTTTTTCGATTGTTTTAACAGGTATAGATTTACCAGCTTTGGTTAAGTTAGCCTGTAATCTGAATAAATTTCTTTGATTAATCATTATTTCCTCATACTATTTCTTAAGCTCGTGTTGCTTTAATAAGTTCATCAGGACTAATATTTACAATTAACTTCCAGTTATTTTTATATGTTGGATAACTTGGCAGAGTGGGATCTAAAAGATAATATTTTTGATTAATAAATTTTTTAAATTTATTTATTAATTTACTATCTAATAAATTGTAAGTTTGCAAAATAAATCCCAATCTTTTTGCGACTATAAATTTATCAAAATTTTCTAAATAGTTTATTAATTTTTCAAAATCTATACTCCCTTTTTGGATCCAGATACCTTTAGAAATTTCCAAAATACCCCCACTATATTTAGGTTTATCCAAGCAGTCAATTATAGTTCTTTCTATATCGCTCACTCTGACCTTTTCAGTATTTGTAACCCATACTTCCTCAATACCCCAAATTTTCTCAGGCTTAGAATATATAAATTCAAAAGTTACATTTACAATCGAATGTATTTTTTTCCTCAATTGTTTGGAGGTAGTAATATAAACTTTTAATAATGGTTGAGTAAGCATATTGTGAATATCCATAGCACTATAGTAAGAAATATAGTATTTAGGAGAATTAGCAATTTCTCTTGCTACTACAAACCAATTTCCTATAAATTTACTTTGTTTACCAATTTCTTGGGAAATAACAAAATATTTTCCTGGCTTCAATCTCAATATTAATTCTCTCTCAATTAATTGTTGGATAAATCTATACAAATATTTATCTCTTAATCCAGTTATTTCTATGACATCTTTAGGTGTGAATATTATTTTATTTTTTTCATAGAGAGTTAATATAAAATTAGCACTCACAGGCCCAAGAGTTTTTAATCCCATTTCTACTCCTTTTATGTAATATCTACCATCTAATGGTATATTTTACATATATAAGGTAGATTGTCAAGCAAATAATTTTGAAATTCATCTATTTTATTATTAAGAAAATAATATAATATAAAATTATTGACATTAAGTTTATTAAGTGTTATTTTTTAAATTACAATTAAATATTAAACATTCATGTAACTTCAATAATTAAGAGGGAAATCGGTGAAAATCCGATATGGTCCCGCCACTGTAACTGGGTTGCTTTTTAAAATATGTCACTGAACATTTTGTTTGGGAAGGCTTAAAAAGCGAAAAACCAGAAGTCAGGATACCTCACTTGAATGTTTAAAATTGCTACTCTTCGAGGAAAGAGAGGTGATTTTTTTATGGAAAAAATTGTATAAAGATTTTAATTTCAATTTATTAAAAGTTAATTAAATTTAATTTTATAGTACAGTAAAAAGGAGGGCAAATTAAATAATTATTTTATTTTCAAAGGATTTTTAAAAGAAATTAAATTTAAGAAAAGAAAGGAAATAAAAAATGATTAGCTTAAAAATTTTAAGAGACAGAATTAAATCCAAATTGTTTAAGATAGATTTAAGGGATGGCTTTAAAACTTTAGCTGTAATAGTAACTATTTTTACTATTTTAAGTATAGTGTTGTTTGGATGTAAGCCAGAAACAGCTGTACTTGAAAAGTCAACTCAGATTACTGAAGGTGTGACAGAACCTACACCTGAAATAACTACGACTGAAAAGCCCACAACTGAAACAGAAGAAGAAGCTTTTAAGATTGAATATCCAGTAACTGTTACAGATGATATGGATAAGGAAATCACTTTAACAGAAGAGCCAGATAAAATAATATCATTGGCTCCTGGAAATACAGAGATACTGTTTGCTCTTGATTTAGATGAAGAATTAGTCGGTGTAGATGATTTTAGTAATTATCCTGAGGAAGTTGAATCTATTGAGAAGATTGGGGATGCATTTAATTTAAATATGGAAAAAATTATTGAACTAGAACCAGATTTGATTTTAACATTAAAAGGTAATGAAGAAGCAGTGAAGGTATTTGAAGACTTTGGAATTGCTGTTTATACTTTAGATGCAAATAACATAGAAAATGTATTAGAAGACATTAGTGAGATTGGTCAATTAACGGACAGAGTAGAAAGGGCAGAAGAGTTAACATCTGAAATGCAAGAAAAAATAGATGAAATAAAAACATTAGTAGCTGATGTTTCTGATGAGGATAAACCAAAGGTATTCTATATGGTCTGGAATGAGCCAATAATGTCTGCCGGGAGTGGAACTTTTATAAATGACTTAATTGAGTTAGCTAATGGAATTAATATAGTTGCGGCTGATGGTTTAGAGGGATGGCTTGAATATAGTCTGGAGAAATTAATAGAACACAATCCAGATGTGATTATTGCTCCTAAATCTTTAGCACCAACTTCAGAAACAATAACAGCTGATGAGAGATTCTCGTCTATAAAAGCTGTTTTAGAAAACAGAGTTGTTGTTGTGGATGATGATTCAGTGTCAAGAATTGGTCCGAGAATAGTTGAAGGATTTAAACAGATTGCACAAGCACTTTATCCAGATATTGAATTTTAAAAAAATAAAAATATGAAAAAAAAGAGAAAGCTTCTAAAATATACTATTTTTCTAATATTACTTTTAACAGCAGCTATTTTTATAGCTACTTGTGTTGGTTCTGCCAATATTTCAATAAAGGAAATACTAAGTATTTTAATTAAGAAAATTCCTTATTTTGGAAGTAGCATAAAAACACATCAAATAGTTTCTCTGAAAAATGAAATAATAATTACTCAGATAAGACTTCCAAGAATTGTTTCATCAATTTTGGTTGGTTTTGTCTTAGCAGCTGCTGGTGTGATATATCAGGGGATATTTAGAAACCCAATGGCTGATCCATACATTATAGGTGTTTCATCTGGGGCATCACTTGGAGCAACCATAGCTTTCTTTCTAGGTTTAGGTACAGGATTACTTGGTATATCAGCTGTATCAATTATGGCTTTTATAGGTGCTATAATTACTGTTCTTGCTGTTTATCAATTAGCAAAACTTGGTGAGAGAGTTCCTATAAGTAATCTAATATTGGCAGGAATTGCTATTGGTGCTTTAATTAATTCTATAGTTTATTTTCTACTGATTGCCAAAACAGATGACATGCAAAAAATAATTTTCTGGATGTTAGGAGGATTTACTACTGCAAATTGGGATAAAATCGGAGTACTCTTAATACCAATACTCTTAACTTTTTTTACAACCTTTTTCTTCTTGAGAGAACTTAACATTCTGACTTTAGGGGACACACGAGCAACTCAATTAGGAGTTGATGCTGAAAAGTTAAGAAGAATTCTACTCATCATAGCTACTATACTCGCTTCATTAGGAGTAGCCATAGGGGGATTAATTGGATTTATTGGTCTTATTACACCTCACATTATGAGATTAATTGTTGGCTCTGATAATAGAATTTTATATCCAGCATCAGCTCTGGCAGGTTCAATAATTTTACTTTTTTCTGACACTATTGCCAGAACTATTGCATCACCAAGAGAGATCCCTGTTGGAATTATTACTGCTGCAATTGGTGCTCCATATTTTATATATCTAATGAAGAAGAAGGGGAGGGAAATTTTTAAATAAAAATGCGAAAATCAGATTTGATTTTAAAAAATATAGATTTTTCATACAATGGTTTACCTGTTATACAAGATGTAAACTTCACTGTTAATCCTGGAGAAATATTAGGTATTATCGGTCCTAATGGTTCAGGGAAATCAACTCTTTTGAATTTGATATCTGGTGTTCTAAAACCAGATTCAGGAGAAATCTTTATTCAAGGTAAAGATATAAAAGAAATTTCTAAAAAAAAGCTTTATCAGACAGTAGCAGTTGTTCCTCAAGATAGCATTACAAGTTCTAATTTTACTGTTTTAGATACTGTTTTGATGGGTAGAAGCCCATATTTAAAAGGTAGTTTCTGGGAGAAAGAAATTGATTATCAAATCGCAATTAACTCTATTAAAGAAGTAGGAATATATGACTTGAAAGATAAATATGCTTCTCAGCTATCTGGTGGAGAAAGACAAAGAGTTACAATTGCTCAAGCTCTTTCTCAGCAACCAAAAATTCTTCTTCTCGATGAACCAACAAC
>JAUWOM010000076.1 GCA_030612085.1 Actinomycetes bacterium | reverse complement strand
AACTTGTGTTACCATAAATCAGACAGGTGGAGAAAAAGAAGTTGCTATATTAGCTTCTGAGTTAAGAATTGCTAAAAAGCTTGATGGGGATAGTGTTAATGTTAAGCAATTAACAATTCAAAGGCAATGTGAAAGGGAATTCGTAGAAGAAATAAGTCAGAAAATTGAGCAAGCTGATGTAGTTCTTTCTATGGCTTGTGGAGTTGGAGTTCAGACAATGTCAGAGATATACCCAGATAAATTAATTTTTCCTACGCTGAATACAACATCCATGGCATTTCCTGATAAACCTGGTTTCTTTAAGGAAATGTGTATAGGTTGTGGAAATTGTGTCCTTTATGAATATGGGGGAATTTGTCCAATTACACGCTGTTCAAAAAGTATGTTGAATGGTCCCTGTGGAGGATCTCAAGATGGAAAATGTGAAGTCAATCCTGATATTGAATGTGCATGGCAACTTATAATTGATAAATTAAAAAAACAGGGTCGTTTAGATATATTAACTAAAATAAAACCTGCAAAAGATTGGTCATCATCTCATCATGGTGGACCAAGAACATTAATAATAGAAGAGGCTGAGATATAAGTAAAAAAATTGAAATAAGTAAGTATTTTTTAAGAAATTATTAATTAGAGGATAAATATGAACAAAGAAATGAAGTCAGGAAGCAATTTAGAGAAATTATTAAGTAGAGGTAAATTCGTAGTTACAGCTGAGCTTGGTCCCCCAAAGGCAGTCAATATTAATACAATTATTAATAAAGTAAAAGTATTAAAAGGATTTTGTGATGCTGTAAATATCACAGATAATCAAACTTCTATTGTTAGAATGTCTTCTATTGCATCCGCCATTAAAATTATACAATTAGGAATGGAACCCATAATTCAAATGGTAACGAGGGATAGAAACAGAATAGCACTTCAGAGCGATTTAATTGGAGCTGCTGCTCTTGGTGTAAAAAATGTCCTTTGTCTTACTGGTGACCACCAGAGTTTTGGAAATCATCCGTCAAGTAAGAATGTTTTTGATATTGATTCGATCCAATTGATAAAAATGTTCAAGGATATGAGAGATGAACATAAGTTTAAATGTGGTGAAGAGATGAAATATCCCCCAGAGATCTTCATAGGAGCAGCTGCTAACCCATTTGCTGATCCCTTTGACTTTCGACCTATAAGATTGGCTAAAAAGGTAAATGCGGGTGTTGATTTTATACAAACTCAATTGATCTATAATATAGAGAAATTCAAAGAATATATGAAAAAAGTCAGAGAAATGGACTTACACAAAAAGGTTTATATACTTGCTGGAGTTGGACCAATCAAATCATTGGGAATGGCTAAATACATGCAAAAAAATGTAGCTGGTATGGATGTCCCGGACAAGATATTAGAAAAACTTAAAAAAAGCAAAGATGCAAAAGAAGAAGGTATAAATATTTGTGTAGATATAATCCAGGAAATTAAAGAGATAGAAGGTGTATCTGGGGTCCATATAATGGCTATAGCATGGGAGGAAGCGGTTCCAGTTATTGTTGAAAAAACTGGATTACTTCCCAGACCAAAACCATAAAAGGAATAGAAAATAAAAGATGGGTTCAGGTCTTGTAATATAACAAAATTTATCTAATTTTGAAGTAATAAAAGCTTTGGGTATACTTTCTTGAGTATTTATCCTCTCCCCTGGTGGGAGAGGAATAAGGAGAGGGGAAATTTAAAATGTCTTCGAAAGTATACTACGAAGCTAAAAATCTCTATAAAAATAAACTTTTGAAATTAAAATTACAAAAAATGGTGAAAAATGAATGATAAAGTACCAGATAAGCTTTTAAAAATAGATAGATCTTTAGCGCAGAAGTTTATAAAAACACCTGGTCAAAATCCTTATTTATGCTATCAATGTAATAAATGTAGTTGTGGATGTCCTGCAGCTCATAAAATGACTTTACTACCACATCAGATTATGAGAGCTGTCCAACTGGGTCAGATGGAAATGATACTGGATAACGACTCTATATTTTACTGCTCTTTCTGCCATACTTGCTTAGAAAGATGTCCGCAGGGAATTGCTGTATCAGAGATCATATCTAAATTGAAGGGTATGGTAGCTAAGATAAAAGGAATGCCTTCTGCATACAAGGATGAGTTTAAAATGATAGCTGAAACTGGTAGAACTTCTCCTCTAACATCTGCAGTTAGAAGAAGAAGAGAACAACTCGGATTACCTTCATTATCTGAAACAGTTGGAAAGGGAGAAGCTAAAAAGATCATTAAAAAAACAGAAATAATCTCATATATAGAAAAATAAAGTCAAACCCTGAAATAACAAATTTCATTTATGTTGAGAAAGGAAATTATAAATAAAGAAATGGGAAATCAAGAAATAACAAAAAAGCAAGAAAATTATGATTATCTTCTATTTTTAGGGTGTCTTATTCCAACCTCACTTCCCTATATGGAGATAGCTGCAAGAAAATCCTTAGAAATATTAAATATTAAACTAAAAGAAACAAATGATTTTGCGTGTTGCCCAGATCCGGTTGGAATAAAAGCCATGGATGAAATAACCTGGTTATCTCTTGGAGCTCGAAATCTATGTGTGGCACAGAAGATAGGTTTAGATATTCTCACTCTTTGTAATGGTTGCTATGAAACTTTAAAAGAAACAAGTCATATATTAAAAGAGCAAAAAGAAACTTTAGAGAAAGTAAATAAAATATTATCTTCAGTAAACAAAGAATATAAAGGAAACATAATAGTAAAACATATAGCTGAAGTTCTTTACAAAGAAGTTGGTACCTCCAAAATTTCCAGTGTTGTAAAAAAACCACTAAAAAATTTGAAAGTATCCGCTTTTTACGGTTGTCATGTAGTAAGACCCAGTGAAATAATGGAATTTGACGATCCTGAAAATCCGAAATTCCTGGATGAATTAATAGAAGCTTTAGGTGCAGAGTCTGTTCCAAGAATGAGAAAGATGTTATGTTGTGGAGCTCCACTACTTGGAGTAAATATGGAATTATCCTTAGAAATGGCTAAAAATAATCTTGATTATATTAAAGCCTCAGGAGCAGATTGTATTGTAACTCTATGTCCATTCTGCCAGACTCAATTTGATAGAAACCAAGCTGTTATACAAAGAAAATTTAATTTAGATTACAATTTACCAGCTTTATATTATCCTGAATTGCTTTGTTTAGCTTTGGGAGTTGAACCTGAAAAATTAGGTTTTAATCTCCATAGAGTCAAAGTAGATCCAATATTGGAAAAAATCCTGTAAATTTGGCTCAGTGGAAATTACTTTTTCCAGCATCCTTTTAAAGCTTCCCATGATTTTTCCATTCTAGTTTCATATTTAATTGAAAGCACTATCGGTCTCAAGAATTTAGTAATTCTCTTCATTATTTCATTAAATTCTTGATTCATATCATAAAGTCGTAATTTACGGAGAAATGCAGACCACTGCTTCTGCCTTCCTTCATTCTTGTGAAACTCTTGGCGAAAAACCATTGGGTCTTCAGGAATAGAGGTTTTTCTTCTTTTAAAAGTAGACTCAATTGCCTTTTTAAGTCTGTTACCTCGAAAATTATGATTAATAGAAAGAGTATATACATCATAAAAATCCTTCATCCGACTATTGACCATAGCAAGTTTAACCATGGCTTCAAATTTCTCAGAGATAATGCTTTCTATTGAATAAACTTTAACTTTTGGTGATTCTTCTTCTAATAAGGTTGGAAATTCTATTAATTTAACTTTAGGAATGACTATATCTCCAAAAGCTATGTCCATTTGTAATCTTTTTCTTGCTTGACCGAGAGTAGCATCTATTTTTAGTCGTATCCCCTCATAATTTGTGTCTTCTTTTATACGTTCTGATTTTATAGATAAAGGATCAAATTTAACTCCATTATCATAATGTAAGTTAGCAATGTTTTTAAACATATATTCAATTTCAACAGGATCATTTTTCACTTTCTGCGCTAAAAAATCGATATCTTTAGTTGGACGTGATCTTGGTATCCTTAAACAAATTAAGAGAAGTCCTCCTTTTAACACAAAATGGTCAGAAAATTTTGAAATTGATAAACGATAAAGAAACCTTTCTTGAAAATATCTTAATAGAAGAGCATCAAAATCAATCTTTTCTGTTCTTGCGATATTCATAAGTTTTGCTCTTATTGAAGTGGTTTTATTTTTAACTTCTCTTTTCATTTTTACTCTTAAATCTTTTTCTAAATCATAGCATTAAGCCAGGTCTTTAGTAGTGGTTTAACCCTGCAAATTTCAGCATATTCAAGTAGTTTCTCCAGATTACGAGTCTTACTCTTAAGATACTCAGATAGTCCTTCCTTGGCAATGTCAAGGCCTAGTTTATTGCGATATCGAAAACAATCACATATAGTTTTTTCTTGACAATAGATACGAATTTTATGACCTTTAATTTTTATCTCATTAATACCTGTTTTAAATTGTTTTTTCGAAAAATGAAAAAATTCAACAAGTGGATATTCGATTTTTGGTTCTCTTGTCCCTCGACAAATAGCCATTGATATGATTGAAGGATTAAAAGTAGTTAGTTCGTAATAAGATAGAGATGAAATCAGACATATAACTCCTTTTGGAACAGCATGAGCAAGATCAATAAAACCCTGATTGGAAATAAGAGGAGTCTTTTCTAGACGATAAAGTCCCCTTTTTAATCGTATTATTCGTCCTTCATCTCTCATTCTTTTTATGTCACGGCGATGAATGCCTTCAGCTAGAATATCCGTTGTTCTAGCATAACCATTAAGTTTATTAAATATTTCATTTATATTCTTATTTTTTTTGTTCATAAAGACCTCTCTGGACAAATCCGTATACATATTATAATAAATGTAAACAGTTTTGTCCAATGTTTGTCTTGGCTGAACACATAGGTAATATATTCTCTTAATTACTAAAAAAATCGTTTTCTAATACTTTCTGATACTTTATTTAATAAAATTAGTGCTTTGTCCGCTTCTTCCTCTGTGACTGTTCCCAAACCACAGGAATGTGTCAAAATGGATCTCCCTAAAATGAAATCTTTATCTAAACCTTTATTTACAAAGAATTCAACTTGATTTTCAAACTTATCTATAATTTCATTAACTAAATTATCAATATTTCCTTCTGGTGCTTCATTAGGTACTATCCCCCATGCTAATACTTTTCCCCTATTTAAAAACTCAATTATTTCATCACTATATATAGCGAAATTATCAAAATAGTTATATGCATCGAAATTTATGATATCAACATCTGTTTCGGTTATAAATGACCAATCAGTTTTTCCACAACAATGAATTCCCTTTATTCCACTAATAGCATTAAAACATTGATTTAATTGATT
>JAUWOM010000057.1 GCA_030612085.1 Actinomycetes bacterium | reverse complement strand
AATCTTTTTTCTCATCTACTTTTTGGTTCTGAAACCTGGACTGTAAAAGACACAATAATAAATGGGAAAATTGTAATGAGAGATAGAGAAATTACTACTATTAATGAACTTGAAGTGATAAAAAAAACCAGGAAGTTAGCTTCTAAACTATGGGATAGAATATATCAGGAAAAAGATTAAAAAATAAGGTAATACGTCATCAAAAATGCACTTAGTACTTTGGCAATTACCTGATAATAAAGTAAATTCTGGCTATAAAAATATGCCCTTGCTACAACAATGAAATATTTTGATAGCTTTCTAATTGTAATTTTATTTAGAAACTAAAGAAAAATCCTTTTAAAAGAATAAAAGTCTCTTCTTATTATAGATGTATATTGATTGTTAAAGAACAAAGTTACTGCATTTTTAATATAGCATTACCAAAAATAAATACTTTGTCATTGCGAGGAGTGTAAGCGACGAAGCAATCTCTCTCATAACAGGCTGCGCAATCTTATTACACAAAAGGTGAAAGATATTGGATAATATTCACAGATTTTTTCTAGATAGAGATTGCCAAGTTTCTCCTGATGGAGATTGCTTCGCTATCGCTCGCAATGACAACTGGGATCTGGCTCGCAATGACAACCAGGACCTGGCTTACAATGACAAAAATATATTTTAATACTTATTTAAAAAGGAGAGAAATTGGGAAATTTAGAAATTAATATCTGTGGTATAAAGATGAAAAATCCTATAATGCCTGCTGCTGGACCACTGGTGAGAGATGTGGAGTCAGTAAGAAAGGTTGTTGATGTTGGTGTTGGAGCAGTTGTTACTAAAACCATTTCAGTCAAACCAGCAAAAGTTCCTAATCCAAATATGGCAGTTGATGGAAATCTCTTTTTAAACTCAGAACTATGGTCAGAGATTCCATGGCAGAGATGGATAAATAATATTTTTCCTTCAATAAAAGAGATGGGAGTTCCACTTATAATTAGTATGGGATATACAAGTGATGATATATCCTTTTTAGCACCAAAAATAGCAAATTTAGCAGATGCTGTTGAGCTTTCAACTCACTATTTAGGAGATGACCCAAAACCTATGTTAGATGCAATAAAGGCAGCTAAGAGATATCTTGACATTCCTGTTTGGGTTAAAGTAAGCCCAAATGTAAGAGATGTTGGACTTATGGCTCGCCAGGCAATGAAAGCAGGAGCTGATGCCATCGTCGCTATAAATTCATTAGGTCCTGGTCTTTCTATAAATATAGATAAAAAATTATCAAGACTTGGTGGACAATCTGGATATGGATGGATTTCTGGCTCTGCAATAAAACCTTTAGCAATTAGATATATATATGAAATATCAAAAAATGTGGATATCCCAGTTATTGGTGTAGGAGGAATAAGTAAAGCTGAGGATGTAGTTGAGATGTTTATGGCGGGGGCTTCAGCAGTTCAGATATGCACTGCAGCAATAATTAAAGGTCCTAGAATTTTTACAAAGATAATAGAAAGATTAGAAAAAATTTTAGATGAATATAAATACAAAAATATATCAGATATCATAGACTTGTTTTCTGACAAGGAAGAAAGTGAAAAAATTCCTGATTATACATCTCCTCCCAATATAGATTTAGATATTTGTAATTTATGTGAAAGGTGCATAAAAAGTTGTGTTTATGACGCTCTTTCAATAGTTGATGAAGAAATAAAATTAGATAGTAATACATGTGCTATGTGTGGACTTTGTGCTACTCGTTGTCCAATTAATGCCATATCTTTTAACTAAAAATCCGATTAAGATATTACTGAACTGAATTTATTTTTATAACAAGAATCTAATACTTTGTTGAATTTAAGTCTTGCTAATAGCTTTGTATTATATTTTCGAAATCATTAGACAAGGAAATATTTCTGAAGCTTATAATATTTCATATTTTTTATTAAAAAATTTATCATAAAAATCTTTTGTATATAATATATAAAAAGACTTATCCTTTTTTAATTAAAACTTCAAGGACTAAAAGGTTGAAAGATATAAAAGAAAAGATTCTGTCTTTATTCAATATAGAGACAAATCTGAAAAAGAAATTAATTTCCATTATTAATTATCTAATTTTTGCTATTTTAATTTTATCTACTGCATTTACACTTTCTTCTGATTACATACCACCTGTAAGAAAAGAAGTATTTAAAAAATTAAGCAGTACTTCTAAGCAAGATGGAACAATTTTTGATGAACTAAAACAGCTAACATCTGGAACTATTAAAAGCATTGAAACAATAACTGAAAATGAAATTAATTACTTAGACAAGGAAGCTGCATTTCCACACAACAATCCTTTTGATATATATATTCCTGTCCTTGATGTTAAAAGCATTGTATATGAAGGAGATTTCTCTAAAGATTCTGATTTATATAAAATATTATTAGTAAAAGAACTATCTACAACAGATGGAGGGAAAATTTCCCTTTCCTATCCAGGTGAAGAAGGTATGTGTTTAATAGCTGGTCATCATCTAAGAAGTGGTAAGCTTTTTGGTGCATTAGAGTATATAGAAGTAAATGATGATGTATATTTGTTTTCTTCAACTATAAATGTTTTGTTAACCTATAAAGTAACTGAAATCCTTCCTTATATAGATGCGTATTCATCAACCGAAATGTTTATATCAAAAGAAGGAGAGTCAAAGTTATTTCTTTTAACTTGTTCTTATAGACTAGAAAAACCAAAGACAAGATTTCTGGCAATTTGTGAACTTGTGGATATTAAAAAAGATTATAATAAAAATTTTAATATGTAAGATTAAGTTCAGTTCTATCTGTTACATTAACTTCTTGTAATTTAAAATTATCAATGTTATTTACATTTATAATATTAGATTACTTTTTTATTATTCGCACTTATAAAATCAAATGCAGAAACCACTAAAGCTACTAACAATACAAGATTTCCAGCTTTCTTATATTGCATAAGATTTATAAATTGCTGAAGTAGATATGCTACCTCCTCATCTACCAAAATCAATAATAATTGACATTCTAACATTGATATCCTATCTATTTATAATGAATATTAAATATTAAGAAGTTGTTTGAGAAAAGAGATTATACTATAGAGAATAAATGTATTAGATAGATAAGATATTATAAAGATAAAACATGATTCTCTAAATATATATTATAATAAAATACTTATGAAATAATTATTGTATAATATGTGAAATCAAGATTGAATTTTATAAACATTATTATTTTTAGGGTTTAATATGGATACAATTATTAAAAATGCCCAAATTGTCAATGTTTTTACTGGAAAAATTGAGAGTGGAGAAGTTGGGATTTCCAATGGAAAGATAGTTACGATATCGGAGAAGATAAATTTTATAGAGCAAACTAAAGAAAAAGATTCTGAAGATGAAAAGAAACTTAAAACTATAAATGCAGAAGGAAAATATTTAATTCCTGGATTAATCGATTCTCATGTACATATTGAGAGTTCTTACATGATTCCTACCACTCTGGCTCCTCTACTTATTAATCGTGGTACAACCACAATAGTTGCAGATCCACATGAAATTACAAGTGTCCTTGATATAAAGGGCATGTTCTATATGTTTGAAGAAGCTAAGAGAACAATGTTGAAAATCTATTTTACTATGCCTTACAGAATTTTGAAAAAATTGATAGAGGAAGGATATTACGAAAAATACTCTCGAAGTATTATAGGTCTTGGTGAAGTTTCGCCCTATCTATTTCCTACAGAAGATGAATATATTGAAGCTTGTAATTTTGCTAAAGAAAAGGGATTTATAATTGAAGGTCATCTAGGAGCTGACTACAGTGACAGTAGATTAGACCAGGCTGCTTATCTTGGAGTTTCATCCTGTCACGAATCTATTAGTCAAAAGGAAGCTTTAAAAAAGTTAAAAAGAGGGATAACAGTAATTGTTAGAGAGGGTTCAGCAGCAAAGAACCTCGAAGATATATTAACAAACATAAAAACAAAAATAAAAGATACAAGAAACATGCTCTTTGGTACTGATGATTATGAGATATTAGATATTTTTTCTAAAGGTCATATTGATAATTGTTTGAAAAAAACAGTTCGAGTTGGAATAGATCCTGTAGAGGCAATACAGATGGCAACAATAAATGCTGCAAAACATTTTAAATTAGATGACAAAATTGGAAGCATATCTCCTGGTAAAGTTGCAGACTTAGTTTTAATGGATAATTTGATTGATTTTAAAGCTGAAATGGTAATGATAGAGGGAAAGGTAATTTATGAGAGTGGAAAATTTCGTCATAGACTTCGTAAAACTCAAATTCCGTATTATCTATTGGATAGTATAAAAGTTGAAAGGGAAATAGAGTCCAAAGACTTTGAAATAAAAACCAAAAAAGATTGTAAAAAAGCTGTAGCAAGAGTAATAGGAGCAATCGATGGTCAAATTACATCGGAGTTTATAAAGGCAGAACTTGAGGTTGAAGATGGCAATGTTTTGAGAGATTTAAAAAATGATATATTAAAAATAGCAGTAATAGATAGATATAAACCAGAAGGTAAATGTACAACAGGATTTATTAATTCCTTCTGCCTTAGGAAAGGGGCAGTAGCAACCAGTATTGCACATGATGACCACAATATATTGGTTGTAGGAGTAACGGATGAGGATATGGCATTGGCAGTAAATGAAGTAATTAAAATGCAGGGTGGTTTAATAGTTGTTAATGATGGTAAGGTTCTTGCTAAAGTAAACCTACCCATTGCCGGATTAATGACAAATCAAGGTCCTGTAGAACTTCGCCAGGATGTTTTGAATCTTCACAAGGAAGCTGAAAAGTTGGGTATTGGCTTACACTCTCCTTTTATGACATTATCTTTCCTGTGCCTTCCTATTCCAGAATTAAAGATTGATACAAAAGGTATTCTTGATGTCTATAAAGGCAAATATGTTAGCCCAATCGAATCCTGCAATTAAAAGGACTAAAGGGGTTCAGGTCTTGCAATATAGAAGAATATATCCAAGTGTCATTGCGAGCGATAGCGAAGCAATCTCGTTTTGAGTAAATTCAATAATATATCTATATTTGAGATTGCCGAGTCGCTAACACTCCTCGCAATGACAAGTGCATATAAGGGGTCTATAATTAAAAAATGAGACATATCAACCATATAAATCTGTTTAGTTGTGACATTAAACATGCATAAATAAAGATAAGATCTTTACATATAACATTTCTTTAGTAATAAGCTATGAATTTAATTATTAATTTCTTAAATTAAGATAATTCACCATAAAAATATTTATAAATATAAATAAGATATAGAAAAGTAGGAGATATGTAACATGCCATATCCATATTTGTATGAGATTATAGTAATAGCTATATTTATTCTTATTCCTATATTAATAACTACTGCAATCATTATTTCATTTAAGTCTACACTTAAAAAGAGAGATAAAAAGTTAGATGAGCTCTCTGAAAAGATAAAGGTTTTAGAAAAAAGTCAAAGTAAGTCATATAAGGATGACAATAATAAAAAAATTAGCAAAAAAAAATAAAAATTAAGTTGTTTGCAAAGATACTATTTCTATATGGTAGGTTTTTGGAAACATATCAATTATTTAAACCTTTGTAAGATTGCATGAAATATAAAAAATTTTATCCTTTTGGTCCGATGATTTCTTCATTTCTCTCAAAAATCTCTTGAATACCAATGTGTCCCCAAAAATCCTCAATTGCTATTCCCTCAATTTCTCCTTCACTTTTTCCCTCGACAAGAATCCTAACCCTTTTTACTTGAGGAAGTTCAGTTAATGTGTTAACAATAGAGAAAATTGCTAATGGTTCTGTAGTTGAACTATGAGGTATTTGTTGATCAAGTATTATATCTTTACTGAAATCAACAACGGCTAAATCTTCTTCTATTTTTATTGAATTTACCATTGTGCTATTTGGAATAGTAGGACTTAATTCTTTACTAACAGGACCCTTAATTAACTCCTCAATTAAAATTAGTTGTAACTCTTTGTCCAATTTAACTTCTCTTATCTCCTCCATTAAAAAGCACTCTTTCTCGCCACATTTTGAAAAATAAAGAATTATTTCTTGCGTAGGAATTGGGGTTATTGGTTCTTCTTTAAATATAGTGTCAATTATTCTCTGGCAACCAACGGTTGAGAGTGAGACTAAAATAGTAACAAATAATGTAATCAATATCTTATTAAAATTTTTAAAATATAATTTATTAAGAATTTTCAACTTTCCCACCTTCCTTAAGATGAATTTTTCAATAATCTTCAAACAATTTTTTCATTATTCCTGATGATGTTATATGCTTTTATCTTTAATGGTTTAATATTATTTCCTTTAGAGACTTATTACTTCTATTAAAAATTTGTATTCTTATGTTTAGTATATAATTAAACAGAAATAATTTCTAAAAAATTTTACTCAGTAGTTAGACTTATATTTTTGTTTTTTAGTTTATGATTTTTAGGATTAACTTTATGAAATTAGCTTTATTAAATTACAATCTATATTTAGTTATCTATTTATAAGTCATGTAGGATACCCTTTAAGGTTGTATTATTAAGCAAGGCTGAAGCCTTGCCCTACATATGTATTGTATAAAATGCATATAATAAATTCATATAATAAATGCATATAATAAAATATGTAAAAGTATTTTTTATTGTGAAAACAGTAGCTAAAATGATAGCAAACATAAAATCTATATAAGGAAGTATTTCAATGAAAGGCATAAAGGCTGAAATAGGGGTTTTTGGAGGGTCAGGATTTTACTCATTCTTGGAAGATGTTGAGGAAATTTCAGTAAAGACTCCTTATGGTAATCCAAGTGATGTAATAACTATAGGGAATATAGCAGGTAGAAGAGTTGCTTTTTTACCAAGACATGGT
>JAUWOM010000008.1 GCA_030612085.1 Actinomycetes bacterium | reverse complement strand
CACCAGATGGAAAGAAGAGAGCTTTTGAATCTAATCGTGATGGATGCTCTGAAATATATGTTATGAATATAGATGGATCAGAGCAGACAAATCTTACAAATAGTGAAGCATTTGATCAATTTCCTACATGGTCACCAGATGGAAAGAAGATAGTTTTTGAATCTAATCGTGATGGAATCTTTGAAATATATGTTATGAATATAGATGGATCAGAGCAGACAAATCTTACAAATAGTGAACTAGATGATCATTTCCCCGGATGGTCACCAGATGGAAAAAAGATTGCTTTTAAATCAGTCCGTGATGGAAACCCTGAAATATATGTTATGAATCCTGATGGTTCAGAGCAGATTAACTTAACAAATAATCCATCAGCTGATGATTTACGCGTATGGTCACCAGATGGAAAGAAGATTGCTTTTCACTCTAATCGTGATGGAAACTTTGAAATATATGTTATGAATATAGATGGATCAGAGCAGACAAATCTTACAAATAGTGAACTAGATGATCATTTCCCAGCATGGTCACCAGATGGAAAGAAGATTGCTTTTGAATCTAATCGTGATGGAAACTCTGAAATATATTATGTCTCTGAAATATATGTTATGAATATAGATGGATCAGAGCAGACAAATCTTACAAACAATAAAGCACATGATTGGTTTCCAGCATGGCTACCAGATGTCAAGTAATATTCACTTTACTGTTAATGTTTTAGAAATATTAAAATATACTTGATTAACAAAGCTTACTCATAATAGAATAATTATTCTAACAACTAAAAATATTATATTGGAGCAATTGGTGCGATGGGATCTTCATAGACAAGACAGGTGATGTTGCTATTGCCCTTACCACTCAAAACCAATCTTTAAGTGTGTATGACTTTTCTAAAGATGGTACTGCAGTTGTAAATAAGATATGTGAAGATAACATTACAAAATCTGTTTCAGCAGTAATAGATAAACAAGGTAACATAATCATTCCTTTTAATTATTCATTTATATCAAACCCCTGGCAAGGTATTCGGGTAGCCTCACCACAAGATGAAGAGGGAACAGGAAAAAGTAGTGGATTAATAGATAGTAGTGGTAATTGGCTTGTGGAACCTATTTATTTTGAGATGGGTAATATTAAAGATGGATTAGTTATTGCATGCATTGTCCGTGAAGAAGTTGGCTATGAAGGAATACTCAAGATGGATGGTTCGTGGCTGTTTGAACCTATTCATAATGGAGTCTATTCATTTAAAAATAATATGATAGTATTCGAGGACATGTGCAATTCCGGTATTGATCCTAATATAATGATGCTGTACGATTTAAAAGGAAATCAATTGTTGAAAGGAAAAACTTTCAACAAGATAGATATATTGACCGAAAACCTTGTATTATGTAGTAATTATCTGAATTCAGAAGGTAATATGAATTTTCAGGTATATTATGCAGATGGTTCATTACTCGTTACCGAAGATATGTTGAGATATGCTTATCAATTGGAAAATGGTGTGATAGTTGCGTGTGTTGGTGAATCACCCTATGCAACAAGATGGGGAATACCAGATTTAAATGGGGGATGGCTAATTCCACCACTATATTATAAAATCCTGACATTTAACGGTGATAAAGGTGCAGGTATTAGAATTATTGATGATAAAAGTACAAATGATAAAATTGTATTCGTAACCGAAATCTTTAATCAAAATGGTGAAGTGATATATTCTTCTCAAGAAGAGTATATGGACTATGATAACTTTATTAAAATACCCTGGGTAGAAAATTGGGTAAATTAATTTAAACTTGAATTTGGTAGGTAACTGTTTTTATTATCAGTTATTTATAAATATATTCTAATTGAATAATAGTCTTTTTGATAATTTTTTATAAATTCATAAAGAAATAAAGTTATAAATTTTTATTTGGTTATTACTTCTTTATAAACCCCCTCACTCTTTTATTATATTTATAAATATGTGTGAAATCTAAAATGTACTGTTAAAGGAGTTTTTAAATGAATTTTCCAAAAAAAATTGCTCTAACAGTTTTAGCTTTTTTAATTGTTTTATCTTCGTTATTTACAATAATTGGTTGCCCCCCTCCCGTTGATGAACCTGAAGAAACTTCAAAGGAAACAATATCTACTAAAGAACAATCAGAGAAAACTACTGAAGAAGATGAACTAAAGATTACTCCCGAAGATATAATAAGGGCTTATTATAAATATATTGATGAAGGTAAATTTGAGAAAGCTTATGAACTTTTTTCTTCTTCATTTATTCCAAGTACAGAAAGTCTTGATGATTTTGTTGAAGGAATGAAACATGTTTGGGCTGGAGCAAAGGTTGTATCAATTCAACCAATTAAAGAATGGTTTAAACAGAAAGACTTACCCCAACCTCCACATACAATTGAAACAGAGAATAAGAAATGGTTTGCAGTTGAGGTAAATATGAAATGGAAGAAAGATTGGATACCAATTGTCCCTGAGGGAGTAAATCTTGTGTTTATTGAGGTTGTTAAAGAAGATAATACTTGGAAGATATCGGGTATGGGAGCATCATATTAATATTAATTATAATAATCAAATTAGTAAAAGATTGGTGTGAACCCCAAAAGTTGGACACAATGTTAACTAAGTTAAACCAACTGACGGACTTCACTTTTTTTAATTTTATTATATTTAACTACACTTTCAAATTCTTCCGGTGGCATATAGCCAAGTGAAGAATGTAATCTTTTTTTGTTATAAACTTCTTCAATAAAATAAGGTATTCTTTCTATAACATCTCTGTATGTTTCATAGGAAAACATATATACTTCTTCAACCTTTAATGTTCTAAAAAAAGATTCTATTATGCTGTTATCATAAGGAGAAGCCTTATCTGACATTGATATTTTGATATGATTTTCATTTAATATATTTACATATCTATTTGAACAATACTAAAATACCTTGATCTGAATGA
Source organism: Actinomycetes bacterium (assembly GCA_030612085.1). Classification (GTDB taxonomy): domain Bacteria; phylum Actinomycetota; class Humimicrobiia; order JAHJRV01; family JAHJRV01; genus JAHJRV01. Next base: position 16,801 of record JAUWOM010000008.1, on the reverse strand, counting down.
TGAATAAGATCTGATGTATCTCTTTTTGAAATAGCATCTTTTAATGCTTTTATTGTAAGATCAGCTGATAGAGTTTTACCTAAGCTGAATCCTACTATTTTTCTTGAATATGCATCAATTATTGCTGATAGATATACAAATGATGTTAGTATCCTTATATATGTTATATCAGCATGCCATATCTGGTTAATGCGTTGTGGTATTATATCTTTTATCAGATTTTTATATTTTTTGTAGTCTTTCTTTAAACTTAGATATCATAATAGGTGAAATATGATATTCTCTTGAAATCTCTGCTGCACTTGCTGAACCTGAAACTACAGTTTCTACTATCCCTCTTTTAAACTCTTTACTAAAACTTCTTCTACTTCTCATGATGAGACCTCCTATCCAATCATTTCTTTTTTTGTCTCATCAGCTATTCTAACTTAAGTAATTTTAGTATACAATGTGTCTAATGATAGGGGTTCAGTCCATAAACATTATCATTTCATTAATAAAATATATTAGGGTCTGAATTATGTTAAAAAAATTAATTCTACCAAGAAATCCCTGCATGTTTGCCTCAGGGATGAATTGGCATATATTTAGAAAAAGACTTGACTATTTCTAAACTATATATTATATTTATAACATGAGGCTGAAAGCATATAAATACAGACTTTATCCGAACAAAAAACAACAGATACTTCTATCAAAGCATTTTGGTGCTTGCAGATGGCTCTACAATTATGCTTTGGCTAAAAAGATTGAATATTATACAAAGAAAAAGAAAACACTATCAAGATTTGAAATACAAAAAGAACTTGTTGGAATGAAAAAACAAGAAGAGACATCTTGGTTGAAAGAAATAAATTCTCAGTCTTTACAGGCTTCTTTAGCAAACCTCGATAAGGCATATACTCAATTCTTTAGGAAAAAGAAGAGATTCCCTAAATTCAAAAGCAAAAAAGACAAGCAGAGTGTCCAGTTCCTACAAAAGACAAATGTGGATTTTGAAAACAACAAACTATATGTAATGAAATTTCGTGAAGGAATTAAAGCAAAATTCCATCGAGAGTTTGACGGGAAAATAAAAACTGCAACTATTTCAAGAACACCCACGGGAAAGTATTTTGTTTCTATTTTAGTTGAAGAAAATATTGATATTCCTAAAAAACTGAAACCAAAGATTGATAAGGCTTTGGGTATAGATTTAGGTATCAAATCATTTTTAGTAACATCAGAGAATCAAAAATTTGATAATCCAAAATATTTGAAAGAATCACTGAAACAATTGAAAAAGGAACAGAAGAAATTAAGCAGGAAGAAAAAAGGTAGCAATAATAGAAATAAGCAGAAAATAAAAGTAGCTAAAATTTATGAAAAGATAACTAATCAACGCAAAGATTTCTTACATAAAGTCTCAAGGCAATTGATTGATGAAAACCAAATCAACACATACTGCATTGAAAACTTGAATGTAAAAGGAATGATGAAAAATCATAGATTGGCACAATCTATCTCAGATGTAGGTTGGAACATGTTTGTTTCATTTCTATCTTATAAAGCAGAATGGGTTGGTAAGAATATCCTACAAATAGGTAGATTTGAATCGAGTTCTAAAACTTGCAATGTTTGTGGGAAAGTAAATCAAAATCTCACATTGAAAGATAGAGAATGGGTTTGTGAGTGCGATGCGAAACATGATAGGGATTATTTAGCAGCGTGTAATATTAGAGACTTTGCATTTGATAAACAAAATATAGGGCAGGATGTGTCCAAATTTACGCTTGGGGAGATATGTCATTAGACAAATCATTGAACCAAGAAGCTGCAGGGCTTGCCCTGTGGTATGTCACACTATTTAGAGTAATATATTAGTGTGTTATTAACAAAATAGGTCTAAAATTTGCTCTGTAAAAATAATGCGCTAAAATCTCCGCCTTGATGGGTAAGGAAATTGGAAACATAAAAAATGAGTGTAAATGAGATAAAAATAGCTGATAACTTATATATATATTCAAGTTCAAGATATCATAATATCAACTCAAGTGCATTTTTAACAAGGGAAGGGGTATTAATTATTGACACTATGCTTTTTCCTGATGATATGAAAAGAGTTAGGAGACTAGTAAAACTTAGAGAACCTAAAGGTATAAAAGATATAATTAATACTCATTATCACTTAGATCATACATGCGGAAATGCAATATTTAATGATGCAAGAATTATAGCTCTTGATTTATGCAGGGATATGATGAAAAGACATGGTAAAGAGATTTTAGAGGAATTTGCAAAGGTTGAGCCTGAAATTGAGGGCACAGAAATTAATTTACCAAATATTACTTTTAATAAGAAAGCAAATTTATTTTTTAAAGATGAAGAGTTTGAGTTAATCTCAACACCAGGTCATTCTCCAGATTCAATTTGTGTCTATTGGAAAAATAAAGAAATTCTATTTGCTGGTGATACTGTTATTCCAGTTCCGTATTTCTATTACGGTAATAGGGAGAAACTCATAAAAACATTAGTAGATATAATTGCTCTTAAACCAAAATTGATTATACAGGGACATGGCATGCCAATTCAAGAGGAAAACATAGAAAAAGAATTGAATTCAAAGATTAAATATCTTAAAAAAATTAATGAAATTGTAAAAGAATCTATTGAAACTAAACTATCAAAGAGGGAAATTTATAGAATCCCCATAGATAAGTGTGGAATTGAAAAAGATCCTGATCCGGATGATTCATTTTGGACAAGGGATATACATATATCTAATTTAGCAAGAGTTTATGGAGATTTGAAATAAGTTAAAATTAGAAATAGAAAATGTTTTTATATTATGAAAAGGAGGAAAAATTGGTAGCTCCGATAGTCTCCATAGTAGGAAAATCAAAATCTGGAAAAACAAGTCTGTTAGAGAAATTAATACCTGAATTAAAGGGTAGAGGTTATAGTGTTGGTGTTATAAAGCATGATATTCATGATTATGAGATAGATATACCAGGGAAAGACTCATATAAGATAAAAAAAGCTGGTGCTGAAACTGTTATTATTTCTTCTCCTAAAAAAATTTCTATGGTAAAAGATGTATCAAATGATGAAATCGATTTAGGATTATTAGCATTTAAATATTTAGAGAATGTGGATCTGATTCTAACTGAAGGATATAAGAAACAAGCATTTCCAAAAATAGAAGTTATAAGAAGTGAAGTATCTAAAGAACCAATATGCTCTCCAAAGGAAGTAATGGCTTTTATTTGTGATTTTCATATGAAATCATCAAGACCAGTTTTTGAAACAGAAGATATAAAAAAAGTTACAGATTTTATCGAAGATAGGTTTTTAATGAAAAGGAAGAAGAAAAGGATAAATTTATTAGTTGGAGGAAAAAGGATTCCTTTAAAAGGTTTTGTTCAAGATTTTATAGTAAATACGGTAAAGGGAATGATATCATCCTTGAGGGGAGTGGATAAAAAGAAAAAAATAATTATAAGAATAGAGGAGGAAAAGTGATAACAACTGAAAAAGCTTTACAAATTATCTTAGAAAATATTTCTATTTTAAAACCTAAGGATGTTCCTATATCAGATAGTTTAGGTTTGATTGTTGCTGAGGATGTTTCTTCTGAAGAAAATATACCACCATTTGATAATTCAGCAATGGATGGGTTTGCTGTTAGGTCAAAAGATACTATAGGTACATCTCCAAAAAATCCTGCAACCTTATTACTTAGAGGAGAGGCACTAATAGCTGGAGATACTCCTAAAGTTAAGGTAAAAGAAAAAACAGCAGTTGGAATAATGACAGGTGCCCCCATTCCTTCAGGGGCTGATACAGTTATTCCAGTTGAATTTTGTAAAAAATTAGAAGATAGAGTTATTGTATATACTCATTATCCTGCGAATATGAATATAAGAAAAGCTGGTGAGGATATAAGGAGAGGTGATAAAGTTTTAGAAAGAAATGCTTTAATATATCCAGCAGATATTGGGGTATTAGCTTCTTTAGGTATGGAGAAAATAAAGGTTTTTTCAAAGCCAATTATTGCAATTCTATGCACTGGAGATGAATTGGTAGATATTAAAACTCCTTTATCACCAGGAAAGATAAGAAGTTCAAATACTTATTCATTATCAGCTCAGGTAAAAGAAGTGGGAGCTATACCTTTAGAATATGGAATAATTAGGGATAATACAGAAGAAATAAAAGAAAAAATTACAGACGCTCTGGAGAAAGCAGATTTGATAATTACATCTGGAGGAGTTTCTATGGGTGAATACGACCTTGTTAGAAATATTGTCACAGAGATTGGTGCTGAACTGAAGTTCTGGAAAATAGCTCAAAGACCAGGTATGCCCATGGCATTCTGGGTTTTTGAGAAAAAACCAATTTTTGGTCTTCCAGGGAATCCTGTTTCTGTGATGGTTTGTTTTGAAAATTACATAAGACCCTCTATTTTTAAAATGATGAATAAAAAGTTCCAACCCCGACAGATTATAAAAGCAAAGATGGCACACCCTGTTAAAAATAAAAAAGGTCGAGTTCATTATCTAAGAGTAATTGTTTATAAGGAAAGAGATGAGTTATGGGCAAAAACAACAGGTGACCAGGGTTCTGGTATATTAAGATCTATGGCAAAAGCAAATGGATTATTAACTATTTTAGCTGAGAATAATTTTATTGAAAGAGGGGAAGATGTAGAGATTAGAATGTTAAAACCAATTCTTACTACACCAATTCCTATTAGTATTGAAAATTTCTAAATGTTTAAATAACTTAAACTAAAGTTGAGAAGCCCTCTTGCGAAAGCTTGCGGCATAGTTTCTTGACTGTTTATCCTCTCCCCTGGCGGGAGAGGGAAAGGGAGAGGGGGAAGATTGAAAAAGATTAGATTTTCTATTTTGACTGTAAGTGATAAAGGATATAGAGGTGAAAGAGAAGATATCAGTGCGAGTGTTATAAAGGCAAAGATAGAAAAGATTGGTTATGAGTTAATTGATTATGAGATTGTTCCTGATGATAAGGGGATGATAAAAGATGCTCTTACTGATTTTTGTGATATAAAGAAAGTCGACCTAATTTTTACTACTGGTGGAACCGGGTTTTCACCAAGAGATTTAACCCCAGAAGCTACAAAAGAAGTAGTAGAAAAAGAAGCTCCCGGAATATCTGAAATAATAAGATTTGAGGGTTATAAAATTACACCTCATTCAATGCTTTCTCGAGGATATAGTGGTATCAGGGGTGATACTTTAATAATTAATCTACCAGGAAGTCCAAAAGCTGTTGAAGAATCATTGGAAGTAATTATTCCAATATTAGATCATGGTATTGAGGTGTTGAGGGGGGAAGCTTATGAATGCGCAACAAAACAGAAAAATACCTCTTAAAAATAGAGACCCTTGAAAGCTTTGGGCATAGTTTCTTGACTGTTTACCCTCTCCCCTGGTGGGAGAGGGTTAGGGAGAGGGAGAATTTAAATTATATGAAACTAATAATTTGTGAGAAAAATCAATCAGCAAAAAGAATCTCAGAAATACTCTCAAGAAAAAAAGCTAAGAGAGAAAGTTATTTTAAAAATATATATTATAGCTTTAAGTGGAATGATGAGAATGTTTTAGTAATGGGATTAAGAGGTCATATCCTAACATTAGAATTTCCTCCTGAATATAAGGACTGGCAGAAGGTTGAGCCTTTTAATTTGATTAATGCTGAAACCAGGAAGGTTCCAAAATCTAAATCTTTAATTAAACTTATTAAAGAAAAAGCTAAAAAGGCTAATGAAGTGATTATTGCAACTGATTTTGATAGAGAGGGTGAGCTAATCGGATTTGATGTTATTTCTCTAATAAAAAAAGTAAATCCAGAAGTTAAAATAAAAAGGGCAAGATTTTCATCATTAACTTCGGATGATATAAATGAAGCATTCTCTAATTTAGAAGAACCACATTTTTCTCTGGCAATGGCTGGAGAGACAAGGCAGGAAATTGATTTGTACTGGGGAGCTACCTTAACTCGTTTTATATCACTTGCCTCAAAAAGACTTTGGGAAAATTACTTATCAGCGGGAAGAGTACAGAGTCCAACACTTGCCATTTTAGCAGAAAGGGAGAAAAAAATTACTGAATTTAAACCCACTCCTTATTGGCAGATCAGGTGTGAAATTTCAAAAGATAAGCAAAACTTCATTGCTTTTCACAAAAAGAGGAAGTTCAATAACAGAGAAGAAGCAGAGAAAATACTTAATAAACTATCAAAAAAGGGCACAGTTAAATCAGTTAATCAGGTAAAGAGAGATAAAAAACCACCACCTCCTTTTAATACATCCTCATTTCTTCAGGAAGCAGCTAAAGTTGGTTTTTCTCCAGCTAAGGCTATGAATGTAGCTGAGAACTTATATATGGGTGGTTATATAAGTTATCCAAGGGTTGATAATACTGTATATCCATCCTCTCTAAATTTGAGGAAAGTTTTGCAGAGACTTAAGAAATTTGAAAAGATTTCTGATTTAGTTGAAGAATTACTAATTAAAAAAAAGCTTATACCAACCAGAGGCAGTAAGATTTCTTCTGACCATCCACCTATTTATCCAACTCGTGTACCTGATAAGAAGGTTATAAGTTCCGATCAGATGAGAATATTTGAACTTGTATCTCGAAGATTTATGTCGACTCTTGCCAAGAAAGCCATTATTCTAAGTGTTAATGTAAAAATTGAAATTTCAAAAGAAATATTTTTAGCAAATGGACTACAAATTGTAGATGAAGGATGGATGAAATTTTACCCATATATAAAAACAAAGGAGAGTTATCTACCACCACTGAAAGAAGGAGATAAACTGAATGTTTTAAATTCTGAAATTTTAAATAAAGAGACTAAACCACCAGCAAGATATACCCAAAGTGGATTAATAAATAAAATGGAAAAATTAAATTTGGGTACAAAGTCAACGAGACATACCATAATTCAAAATCTCTATAATAGAGGTTATATTCACAACAATCCAATAATTACCACAAAAACTGGAATAGTAGTTGTTGATGTTTTAAAAAATCATGCTGAAAAAATATCCTCGTCAGAGATGACCTCTGACCTGGAAAATGATATGGATAGAATTGCTTCTGGTAAAGAGAGCAAGGAAAAGGTTGTAAAAAAGTCAAAACAATTATTAAATGATATATTAATACAACTATCTGATTCAAAAAATGAGATTGGTGAAAAGATAAGAACGGGTGTTTATGAGGATAAAAGGATCGCGAAGTGTCCAAAGTGTGGCAAAGATTTAATAATAATAAAAAGTAGGAAGACAAAAAAAAGGTTCGTTGGTTGTTCAAATTATCCAGATTGTTCTCAAGCTTATCCAATTCCCCAGAAAGGTAGAATATTTCCTACAGGAGAGATTTGTAAGTACTGCAATACAGCTGTAATTAAGATAGTAGTAAAAGGAAGAAAGCCCTGGAACCTATGTCTAAATCCAGATTGCCCATCAAAAAAAGATAAGAGCAGTGAAAAATATCCAAAACAGAAGTTAAAAGGCAAAACAAAAAAGGAACAGGAAATTTTTGGAAAATGTCCAAATTGTAAAAATGACTTAGTATTAAGAACAGCTAGAAAATCTAAAAAAATATTCTTAGGTTGTTCAAATTATCCAAAATGTAAGACAACATTTTCAGTACCACAATCTGGGGAAATAAAACCTAATGAAAAGTTATGTGATGTGTGTGGATTTCCTCACATTGAGATCATATCAGAAGATAAAATATCAAAAATTTTGTGTATAAACAGATCATGTTCTACAAATAAATAGATAAATTGTACATAATATATAATTTGTATTGTTAACCCAACTTGTTAATAATACAATATCATACTAATGTATGTTATAAATTTTGTTAATGTATTTAATAATAATTTTTAATAAGGAGAAAAAGAATATGGAACTAAAGAAGATTGGAGAATTAATCACATCAAATAGAATATTATTAGGACCTGGACCGAGCAATTATGACCCTCGTGTAATGAAGGCAATGACATCTCCTTTGATTAGTCATTTAGATCCAGAAATTTATCCCATACTTGATGAGACTGTAGAGTTATTAAAATATTTATTTAAGACAAAAAATGAGGTAACTCTACCAATGTCAGGGACGGGAACAGCAGGAGGAGAAACTGCATTTACAAATGTAATTGAACAGGGTGACAAGGCAATAGTTTGTTTAAATGGTTTCTTTTCAGAAAGAAATATAGAAATGATAGAAAGATGTGGAGGAGAGGTGATAAGAATTGATGCAGAGTGGGGTAAACCAATAGATATTGAAGAGATAGAGAGAACTCTGAAAGCAAATCCAGATACGAAAATTTTATCGATGACTCATGGAGAAACCTCAACTGGTGTTTTAACTCCGCTGGAGGAAGTAGGAAAATTTTGTAGTCAAACTTCAACTCTATTTGTGGTAGATGCTGTGCCAACATTGGGAGGAATGGATGTTGATGTAGATGGTTGGAATATAGATATATGTTATAGTGGAACCCAAAAATGTTTAAGTGCTCCACCAGCGATGGCTCCAATTACTTTTAGTCAAAAAGCAATAGATGTGATAAAGAATAGAAAAACTAAGATACAAACTCTATATCTTGATGCGATTGAATTGATGAGACATTGGGGCAAAGAAAGAAAATATCACCATACACTTCCAATTATTATGATCTATGCTCTAAGGGAAGCATTGAGAATAATTTACGAAGAGGGACTTGAGGAAAGATTCAAAAGACATGAAGAAGTAAGTCAACTTCTTAAGACTCATTTAACAGATATGGGATTTAAACTATTTGCTCAGGAAGGTTATAGACTTCCAATGCTAACAGCGGTTGAGCTTCCTGAGGGATTAAGTGAAAGAGAAATAATAACTAAATTACTAAAGGAATACAATATAGAAATTGGTGGAGGTTTTGGTAAATTAGCAGGGAAATTGCTAAGAGTAGGATTGATGGGTTATTCATGCTCTAAACAAAATGTTTATTACCTGATATCTGCCCTTAAAGAGATAATGTCCTAAAATTGAATTTAACTTCAAAAATATCCAACAAAGCATTAATTAGAAAGGAGCTTGTATGAAGCCAAAGGTTTTTGTTACCAGAAAATTACCTGAAAAGGCTCTTGAAATGATAAGAGCAGAATGTGACATGGAGATAAATCCTCACGATAGAGTATTAACTAAGGAAGAAATAATCAGTGGTGTAAGTGGCAAAGATGGTCTGCTCTGCCTTCTAACAGATGAAATAGATGAAGAGATTATTGATAGTGGAAAGAATTTAAGAATAATTGCAAATTATGCTGTTGGTTATAATAATATAGATGTTGGCGTAGCAACTGAAAGGAAAATTCCAGTAACAAACACTCCTGGAGTCTTAACAGATACAACTGCAGATATGGCGTGGGCTCTAATTTTTGCTATTGCAAGAAGAGTTGTTGAGGCTGATAAATTTACAAAAGAAGGTAAATATAAAGGCTGGGGACCAATGATGTTTTTAGGTGGAGATATCTACGGGAAGACTCTTGGAGTAGTTGGTCTTGGAAGAATAGGAAAATCAGTAGTAAAGAGAGCCAAAGGGTTTGATATGAGAGTTTTATATTTTGATGCTTTTAGAGCAGATGAGAAAGTTGAGAAAGAACTTGGAATTGAATATGTTAGTTTAGAAGAGCTCCTGAAAGAGTCAGATTTTGTCTCAATTCATGTACCCTTGCTCCCTTCGACTCACCATTTAATAGGTGAAAAAGAACTTTTAATGATGAAAAAAACAGCATATCTGATAAATAATTCCAGGGGTCCCGTAATTGATGAAGAAGCGTTAGTAAAAGCATTGAGAGATAAGGAAATAGCAGGAGCAGCATTAGATGTTTTTGAAAATGAACCAGAACTCTCTCCCGGTTTAGCTGATTTAGAGAACGTGGTACTCACTCCACATATTTCAAGTGCATCTATTGAGACAAGAACTAAAATGGCAGTAATGGCTGCTGAAAATTTATTAGCTGGATTAAAAGGCATGAGACCTCCAAATATTGTTAATCCAGAAGTTTTAGAATAATAAGAATAAAATATTCGGGGAAACAAAAATGCAAGGGATATTTATCACATTAGAAGGAATAGATGGATCAGGAAAAGATACTCAGGCTAAGATGTTAGCAAAGTATTTAGAAAAAAAAGGATACTCAGTTCTTATAACCAGAGAACCTGGAGGAACTTCAGTTGGTGAAAAGATTAGAGAAATACTTCTTAACCCGGAGATCGAGAAAGTTGACTCAAGAGCTGAGGTATTATTATTTGCAGCAAGTAGAGCTCAGATAGTTTCAAATGTTATAAAACCTGCATTAAAAGAAGGGAAAATTGTAATTAGCAATAGATATGTCGATTCTTCATATACATATCAAGGAATGGCCCGAGAAATGGGTTTAGATTGGGTAATAGAAGTTAATGAATGGGCTACAAGAGAACTCCTTCCTGATATAACATTTTTTCTTGATATCCCCGAAGAAGTTGGACTGGAAAGAGTTGATAGATCAAGAAATATTAGAGATAAAATAGAAAAAAATGGTGAAATTTTTCAGAGAAAGGTTAGAGAAGGTTACTATAAATTAGCAAAGATGTTCCCTGAAAGATATAGAATAATAGACTCAAAAAGAAAAGAACTTCTTATCCACAAAGACATTAGAAAAGAAGTTGATAAATTTATTAAAAAAAATAGTAAATTCTCATTAAAGAAGAAGAATTAAAAGATTTGGGCATAGTTTCTTGACTAAAATGTCTTCGAAACCATGCCACAAATCTCAAAAAAATAAAAATATTAAATTCTATTTAAAGATGAGTATTAAAAAAAAATTTACACTTTTTGATCAAATTGTTGGTCAAGAAAAAGCATTAAATTATTTAAAAGAGATTGTAACAAGAAGATCATTTTCACATGCGTACATCTTTTATGGACCTATAGGATCTGGAAAGAAGCTTACTGCACTTTCTTTTATAGCATTATTAAATTGTTCTAAAAGAGGCTGTGGTGTCTGTGATAGCTGTAAACAGATAATGAACAAAAGTTTTTCAGATTTATTAATGGTTGAACCAAAAGGAAATTATATATTAGTAGATGATATAAGAGAAATTAGGAATAAACTCTCTCTAAAATCTTATAGCGGAAAAGTTAGAGGAGTAATTATAGATGAAGCAGATTTAATGACAGAAGAAGCATCAAATGCACTGCTCAAAACCTTAGAAGAGCCCCAGTTAAACACAGTTTTTATACTTATAACTTCAAGGCCAAATAGAATTCTTTCAACAATTAACTCTCGTTGTCAGGCAATAAATTTTACTTCAATATCAAGGGATGAAGTTGAAAAGCAGTTATTAGACAAGCTTGAGATAGAACCACAAATTGCAAAATTTCTTTCAAGATTAAATAATTACAATTTCTATAGAGCTAAGGAAATAGTAAGTGATGGTAAAAGTTTAGAAATAAGAGATCAAATTTTAGGTATTTTAACTAAAATTTATGATTCCGATGATACTCAAAAGATAGAATTTGCATCGAAAGTAATGAATATAATGGATAAAATGTCAACTGATGAAATTGATAAACAAATGACAGAAAAGTTAAATATTTGGAAAAATTTTGCATTATCACCAAAACATTTTTCCAAAGTAAGAGGTGAAATAGATGAGGAAAAGAGGAGAGCCTTAAAAAGGAAAACTTTGCTTAGAGCGAATTGGGTAATGGATATAATTTCTTCATGGTATCGCGATATATTATTATTAAAATATGAATTAAATAATAAGTTGATAACAAATATGGACTACTATAAAAACTTAATTGAAATAAAGGAAAAAATTGAGATAAAAAAGTTAATTAATATCTTAAGTGAAATACAATATATTAGGAATTTAATGGATATAAATATAAATTTACCACTTGCAATGGAAACACTTTTTTTGAAATTAGGAGGATAACTTTGGTAAAAGTAGTTGGTATCGTTTTTAAAAAAGGAGGAAAAGTATATTATTTTAATCCCGAAAATTTAGATCTTATTTTGGGAGATAAAGTAATTGTTGAGACATCAAAGGGAATGGAATTTGGAATCGTAGAGTCTGAAATAATGGACATAAAGGATGATGAACTGGCCGCCCCCCTTAAACCTGTTTTGAGAAGAGTAACTGAATATGATAAATCATGCTATGAAAGAAATAAATTAAGAGAAGAAGAAGCATTTAATAAATGCTTAGAATTAATAGATAAATATGAGCTTACAATGAAGCTCAAAGAAGTGGAAATTGCTTTTGATGGGTCAAAACTTACATTCTATTATATATCTCAAGAGAGGGTAGACTTCAGGGAATTAGTTAAAGAACTTGCTATAATTTTTAAAAGCAGAATAGAAATGAAGCAAATTGGGGTCAGGGATGAAGCGAAAATGTTTGGTGGATACGGACCTTGTGGAAGAAGATTGTGTTGTGCTCTATTTCTAAAAACTTTTAAGCCTGTTACTATTAAAATGGCAAAAGATCAGGGTCTTCCACTCTCGCCTTTTAAAATATCTGGACCCTGTGGAAGACTTATGTGTTGTATAAAGTATGAATACCCCATTTATGAAGAATTTATTAAAAAATGCCCGGTTAGAGGAACTGAAGTAAATACTCCAAATGGAGTGGGCATAGTTGTTGGTTATAATATACCCTTGAAATCAGTTGTGGTTGAACTTGAAAATGAAAGGAAATTGTCTTTTCCTCTAGATCAAATAGAATACTAATTTTTAATATGTCATTGCGAGGGACGAAGTCCCGAAGCAATCTCAATATTGTATATTTTATCTTGATGGAGATTGCTTCACTATCGCTCGCAATGACAAAAATATATGTTGACAATATGTCATTGCGAGGAGCCTAAGCGACGAAGCAATCTCATTAAAAAATAAATTAAATAACTTAAAATAATGTTTATAGTAAAAAATTTTATACGTATACAATAGGAGGCCGACGTAGCTCAGTGGCAGAGCAGCTCATTCGTAATGAGCAGGTCACTGGTTCAACCCCAGTCGTCGGCTCCATTCTAAATTAATAATTATAAAAATGGTTTAAGAAGTTTAGAGAGGTAATATTTGATAAATATTTATAATAAAATAAAAAAAGTTTTATACGATGAAGTAAAAGAGATGTTACCTATTGAGATTGATATGGAGGAGTTTTATAAAGAGGTGATAGTTGAAAGATCAAGGGAGAAAAAATATGGTGATTTAGCAACAAATACTGCATTTGTTTTTTCAAAAAGAATTAATAAATCTCCTATTGACTTAGCACACCAGTTATCTGAAAGATTATATTTTCCAGGCGGTGAAATAACTGAGATTGTACCTTCTCATCCTGGCTTCATAAATTTCAAGCTTTCAAATAAATTTATAAATTCTGAATTAATTAAAATTTTAGAATTAAAATCAAGATATGGAACAAACTATACTGGTAAAGGAAAAAAGATAAATCTTGAATTTGTTAGTTCAAATCCAACAGGTCCACTTCACGTAGGTCATGGAAGATGGGCAGCATTTGGTGATTGTCTGTCCAATATATTTGAAGCAAATGGCTATGAAGTGATTAAGGAATATTATATAAATGATGCTGGAACTCAGGTTGAACTATTAGGAAAATCTGTATTAGCGCGATGTAGAGAAATATTAAACATACCTTCAGAATTTCCAGAGGGAGGATATCCTGGTAAATATGTTTATGATATCGCAGAAACTTTAATAGAAAAAAAAGGTAAGGATTATTTTTCATATCAAGCAGATAAAATAATTAAGGATATTTGCATACAATCAACTGAAATAATGATGGGTAGAATAAAGGAAACATTGGAAATGATGGGGGTTAAATTTGATATCTGGTTTAACGAAAGTGAACTTTATAAAACTGGTCTTTTTAATCAAGTAATAGATTCGTTAGAGAAGAAGAATTTTATATATTTTAAAGATGATGCAAAATGGTTTGTGTCATCTAAATATGGTGATGACAAAGACCGAGTAGTAATAAGAAAAACTGGAGAACCTACATATTTTGGTGCTGATATTGCATATCTAAAAAATAAGTTGAATAGAGGTTATGATAAGAATATTTATATTTGGGGATCTGATCATCATGGAGATGTAATGAGACTTAAAGCAGTAGCAAAAGTATTAGAAAAAGAACCAGCTAAAGTTGAAGTAATAATTGGTCAATTTGTAAATCTGATTAGTAAAGGAAAACCAGTTAGAATGTCAAGGAGAAGGGGAAAATTCTTTACTCTAAGAGAATTATTAAAAGAGTTGGATAAGGATGTAATCAGGTATTTCTTTGTTATGAAATCTTTAGACACACCTCTTGATTTTGATTTAGACTTAGCTAAAGAAAAAAGTATGGAAAATCCTGTTTATTACATTCAATATGTGCATGCGAGAATTGAAAGTATTTTAAAGAAAGCAAAAGAAAAAGATATTGAGATACCATCATTTGATAAAATAAACCTTGATTTTATTTCTCAACCAGATGAAATCGCTCTTTCTAAAGAATTAATATTTTATCCATTTATTATTAAAAAAGCATGTCAAAATCGTGCTACTCACATAATCACTAACTATTTAGAAAATTTGGCAAAGATATTTCATTTATTCTACACGAATTGTAGAGTAATAGTAGAAGATAACAGTGTAACAAATTCAAGGATGTCTCTAATACTGGCAACGAAGCAAGTAATAAAGAACGCTTTGAAAATTTTAGGAGTAAGTGCTCCAGAATCCATGTAAATCTCATTAAATGTATTAAAGAATCTCATTAAAAAAAAACATAAATATGAAAATTTTAAATATTGAAATAAGGGGAGTGCGAAATTGAAAGAAAGAAAGAAAAAGAAAAGAGTATGGTTATGGGTGATCTTGTCAATCTTTTTTGTTCTACTTGTGATATTCGGGGGTATTTTTTTAGTCTATTCATTAATAGGAGGTGGCGTAGGATATATGCCAATAGGAGAAAGTATCGCTCTAATCAGGATAGAAGGAGTGATTTCTGATTCTGAGAGCAGTTCATTACTTTATGGTTTGGGAACTGAGCCAGAAAAAATAATTCATCAATTACATAGAGCAGAAGAAGATCAGAATATAAAAGCAATAATATTTAGAATAAATAGTCCAGGTGGAACAGCAGCTGCATCTCAGGAAATATATAGAGAGATTATGAGGATAAAAAAACCTGTTATTTCATCAGTAGGTGATATTTGTGCATCTGGAGCGTATTATATAGCAAGTGCAACTGATTGGATAGTTGCAAATGAATCATCGTCTGTTGGTAGCATAGGTGTTATAATGCAATTCCCAAACTATCAAGGTTTATATGAGAAATTGGGAATAAAAACAGAAACTTTTACTAAGGGTAAATATAAGGATTTGGGAAATCCTGCACGGGAGTTAACTAATGAAGAGAAAAGATTAATTGATAAAGAATTAGAGGTTGTTTATCAACAGTTCATTAGAGATGTTGCTAAAGGAAGGGATATGACAGAAAAAAATGTAGAGGAGCTTGCCACTGGTTTTGTATTTGTGGGTTCTGAATCTTTTAATCTAAAATTGATAGATGAATTAGGAAATTATCAGGATGCTATAAATAAAGCTGTCGAGCTTGGTAAAATAAAGGGAAAACCCACAATAATAGACTTCGAAAGACCAACATTTTTTGACACATTTCTTTTCAATATAATAAGTAGTTTAAAAAAACTGATTCTATCTGATATTTACTTCAATCCTCAATTTCAGTTTGAAGAATCAATTATAAAATAGATGATTAAAATGATTTGATTAAGTAATAATAAGAATAGACGGACTGAATTATCTTTAATAAAGTAAGCTGAGTATTTTAAACTGTACACTTGTATTAAGTTAAAAAAGGGTCATTTCTATTAAGTTATTATATAATATGTACTATTAACGAGATAAGTTTACAGTTAACTCTTTGAAAAATAGTATTATAGACTTTCCTCCACCTTAATAGGGGAGGATAAAGGTGGGGGTGAATAATTAGGAAATAATATTAAAAGTGTTAACCCAACTTGTTAATAATACATATAATATTTTAAAAATATTGATTTTTTTGTTATTTATAGTTAAAATAACATAAGCCCAATATTGGTGGTTTATTTTCTAAATATTTAATCTTTTAAACCATCTTTCGAAAGGTAAATTTGTAAGTAGGTGTTATCCACCATATCTTCAAAATCCTCAAAATTTCAAGATATAATGGAATTTTTAATATTTTTTAAAAAATGGGAAAAACCTTTTAGAAATTGAGAATCTTGAAACTATTTATTGATACAGCAAATTTAGATAAAATAAGAGAGATAAGCTCATGGGCAGTATTAGATGGTGTAACAACAAATCCCGCTCTTCTATCAAGAGAGAATGGATTATAAAATTACAAAATCACAAATAATAATTCATTAATAAACAATTGATAACACATCTATTTATAAATTATAAATTTCAATAAAAAAATTTTTACAGGAGGTATTTTTTGGAAAAAATTTTAGAAAAGCCAAATCTTGATGCAATGTTACTTACTGAATTACAGGATTTAGCTTCAGAAATGGGAATAAAAAATTTTAAGAAATTAATTAAAAATAAATTAATTATAGAAATATTAAAAGCACAGGCTGAAAGTGATGGTCTTTATTTTAAATCTGGAATACTGGATATATTAGGTGATGGATTCGGGTTCCTAAGAACTGATGGATTCTTACCAAGTGCGAATGATAT
>JAUWOM010000104.1 GCA_030612085.1 Actinomycetes bacterium | reverse complement strand
TTTTGTCAAATGTACATCACATAAGTTTTTGGAGTTGATAGAGTATGGGAAAACATTACAAAGCCAATTCATCTCCCACCTTTCGTAAGGGGACTTCTTAGCGAGGAGGTTAAAGTTAACTAAAATAGGAAATTTAAATATAATACAGTAATTCTGAGCAGCTTTTAGAATATAAAGAAACCAAGATAAATATTAATAAAATTTAAATTTGACAAAAATTTGATTTCATAGGAGGTATATATATTGAAAAAAGAAACTCATCCAGAATATATTGATTGCATAGTAATATGTTCATGTGGGAATAGTTTTAATACTCGTTCTACAAAAAGCAAGATAACAGTTGGAATATGTTCGAAATGTCATCCCTTTTATACTGGGAAGCAAAAGTTGGTTGATACAGGAGGTAGAGTCAAAAGGTTTGAGAGGAGAATTAAAAAAGGTAGAAGATTAAGATAGGAGGGTAGATTGAATGTATATCGAATTAATAAAATACACTCCAGAACCTGAAAAGACAGTAGCAATAGCAGCAAGAGTTTGCTACTCACCTCGTAATGCAAAAGAGATTTATGAGAATATGAGCGATGAAGAGGTTAAAAAACTGATTAGATTTTTAATTAAGGCCGGACATCATAGTGCCATAGAACATGCATCTTTTACATTTATAGTAGATGGAATATCAAGAGTGTGTTCTCATCAATTGGTAAGACATAGGCTTGCATCATATAGTCAACAAAGTCAAAGATATGTTGAATATAAGAGAAATTTAGAGTATGTAATACCACAATCAATTAAAAATAAAAAAGACCTTTCTCAAAAATTTGAAGAGTTTCAACAACAGAGTTTTAATTTATACAAATATTTTCTTAAAAATAAGATATCTTCAGAGGATGCTAGATATGTTCTCTCAAATGCTTTCCCCACTCAGATTATAATTACAATGAATGCAAGAGAACTCTTGCACCTTTTTACACTTAGATGTTGTGAGAGAGCACAGTGGGAGATTAGAGAGATGGCATACAGGATGCTAAATAAAGTTAAAAAAGTTGCACCAACCATCTTTGAACATGCAGGACCATCCTGTTTTAAGGGAATATGTTCAGAAGGTGAGATGATGTGCAAAAACCCTCCAAAGGAGGATGAAATACTTGAAAAATATTTATCTTAGTCATGGTGAAAAATCAGGTTGGATAGAAGTTATATCTGGAGCAATGTTTTCTGGAAAAAGTGAAGAACTCATTAGAAGAGTAAGAAGAGCAGAGATAGCAAAATTAAAAGTTAGGGTATATAAACCTAAAATTGATACAAGGTATTCAAAAAAGAATATAACAGCACATTCTGGTGCAAAGGTTGATGCTGAAATTGTGAAACAAGCTTTAGATATCATTCTTACTTGTCCAGCTGATGTGCAAGTTGTAGCTATTGATGAAGCACAATTTTTTGATATTGATTTAATTGAAGTTTGTCAACGTTTAGCAGATAGAGGAGTTAGGGTTATAGTTTCTGGATTAGATCAGGATTTTCGTGGAAAACCTTTTGGACCAATACCATATCTCTTAGCAATTGCAGAATATGTTGATAAACTTCAAGCAATTTGTGTGAAGTGCGGTAATCCAGCAACTCGAACTCAACGACTTATTGATGGAAAACCTGCATCAATTAATGACCCTGTGGTAAAGATTGGAGCTGAAGAGCTTTATGAAGCGAGATGTCGTAAGTGCCATGAAGTTATGGATTTAACTAAACAGACTAAAACATTATTTGAACAGGGAGTTGATTATTGGTCTGAAGTTATGGAGGAAGCTGATAAAGAGTGAAACCTGAAAAACTGAGAGTAGGTGGTCAATCAGTAGTAAACGGAGTAATGATGAGAAGTGAAAACCTCTATTCAATTGCTCTTAGAAATCAAAGTAAGGAAATAGATGTTGAATTATTTTCTGTAAAATCAATAATTAAAAAATATCCTATAGCTAAAGTACCGTTGATAAGAGGAGCTGTAGTTTTAATTGAAAATCTTATACTTGGATTTAGAGCACTTATGTATTCAGTTGATAAAACAGGTGGAGAAGAGGTTGAGATTTCATGGCTCCAAATGACAATTTCTATAATTTTAGCAGTAGCTTTAACCATTGGACTCTTTTTTACACTCCCCACATTCTTAGGTAAGTTTATTTATCAATCTATACCAAATATCTTTCTATATAACCTGGTTGAAGGATTGATTAGACTAACTATTTTAATTAGTTATATAATTTTTACCTCTTTTTTAAAGGACATAAAAACACTATATGAGTATCATGGAGCTGAGCATAAAGTTATACATGCATATGAAGCGGGAGATGAGCTTACAGCTTCAAAAGTTAGTAAATACAGTACTCTTCATATGAGATGTGGTACAGCTTTCTTAATGATAGTCGTGGTAATCAGCATAATAATATTTTCTCTTTTAGGTAGACAATCTCTAATTCAAAGAATAATCTATAGAATTATCTTAGTTCCTCTTATTATGGGGATTTCATATGAATTCATTAGACTTGCTGGAAAATTTCCAGAAAGCTTAATTCTAAAAATTGTTTCCTTTCCAGGATTACTACTTCAAAGAATTACCACAAGAATTCCTTCAGAAGAACAGTTAGAAGTTGCAATTGTGGCATTAGAAAAAGTAATAAATAGGGAAATTAAAAAGGAAGAGACACTCATACAAGACCAAGATTTTTTAGCCCTCCCTTAGAATTTTGAGATTATAGATTAAGCTGTCATTCTTGTATGTAAGGATTCTATTTAAAAAATTCTAAATAAGAAATAATACCTTGTCATTGCGAGGAGCGTTAGCGACGTGGCAATCTCAAATAATTGTCATCCTGAGCGTTAGCGAAGGATCCTATTTATATTAATTTTTAAAAGAGCAAACTGTAAACTTATCTCATGTATAGTACATATTAAGAGTATAATAAGCTAAGAAGCCTTTATGAGCTTGAATTTATGAGGTTATAATGAAAAGTTTATTAGATAAGTTAAAAAAGATAGAAGATAGGTATAATAATATATTAAAAAAGCTTAAACGACCTGATGTAACAAAGGATCCGGTTAAAATAAAAAAGTATAGCCAGGAGATTTCTCAATTAGAGGATACAGTTAAAGCTGCACAATAATATAGAAAAATTAACTCAGAAATAAAAGAAATAGAAGAGATGTTGCAGACCGAAAAAGAGAAGGAATTAAGTGATTTAATAACTGAAGAGCTATTAAATCTTGAGAAAGAGAAGTCAAACTTGGAAACAAAAATTGAGGAACTTTTATTACCAAAAGATGTGTATGCACAAAAAGATATTATAGTAGAAATAAGAGCTGGAACTGGTGGTGAGGAGGCAGCTCTTTTTGCATCTGATCTTTTCAAAATGTAATCAAAATATAGTGATAAGAATAATTTTTATGTTAAAGTACTTTCATCAACTGCCTCATACTTGGGCGGTTTTAAGGAAATTGTTTTTGAAGTTAGTGGAAAATGAGCTTATAACAAATT
>JAUWOM010000050.1 GCA_030612085.1 Actinomycetes bacterium | reverse complement strand
AAAAACAGGTTTATCAAAGCTTTTAGAGATTATGGTTTCCTCACCAGCTCCAAAATCATCACCCCAATTTATGTCCTTACCTTCCTTTTTTAATATCTCTAATGCTTCATCATAAGATATCTTTGGAAATGGTGGTTTTATAATTTCTAATTTACTTAAATTTCTTTCTAATATTTCAAGTTCACTTCTTCTATTTTTTAGAACTGTTTGAACAATATAAGTAACAAATTCCTCTTGTACCTCAATATTATCTTCCCAATCAAAATATGCCATTTCTGGTTCTATCATCCAGAATTCCATTAAATGTCTTCGGGTTTTAGACTTTTCCGCTCTAAATGTTGGGCCATAGCAATAAACTTTTCCAAAAGACATTATAGTTGCTTCATTATATAATTGTCCGCTTTGGCTAAGATATGCCATCTGGTCAAAATATTTTGTTTCAAATAAAGTGCTTGTTCCTTCGCAAGCAGCAGGTGTTAATATAGGAGTATCTATATTAATAAATCCATTCTTATCTAAATACTCTCTACAGGCTTTTATTACTTCAGCTCTTATTTTTAGTATTGCATGTTGTTTTTTAGATCTAAGCCAGAGGTGACGATTTTTCATTAAAAATCCTACTCCATGGGATTTTGGAGTTATGGGATAGTCAGATACAATCTGCAAGATTTTTATATCATTAATAAAAAGTTCGTATCCTCCAATAGCTCTTTCTTCCTTACGAACATTACCTGTAACTATTAAAGATGATTCCTGGGTTATTTTTTGAACTGATTCAAAAACTTTATTATCTACATTATTTTTTGAAACAACACATTGCAACATTCCAGTTCCATCTCTTACTAAAAGAAATACTATATTTCCACTTGAGCGCTTATTATACAACCATCCTCTTATTAGTACTTTCTTTCCATCATATTTTGAAACGTCATTAATATATATGTTTTTTACCAATTTTAGGCTCCTCTGAATTTATTATTTAATAAAGTTTTTAAAATATTAGTGTCAAATTAATAAGAAAGGTAATTTCTATTTAATTTAAAAGGGTCATTTCTAATAAATTATTACAAGTTAATAAAATATAGTTGTTTTTTATTGAAAATAATTATAGAATATATAATATTGATTTTAGAAAAATTGTCATATAAAATATATAATAATTTTAGCACTCTTTCTTAAGGAGTGCTAAAATTTGTATGATGGGAACTATTTGTAAAATAATTTTGTATTTTATAAAAATCATTTAAGAATTAAGTTCTCAGTTTAAAGTCTTTTGACAAAAAAATATAATTAGAAAGGAGAGAAACATTATGAAATTAAGACCACTTGGAGACAGAGTAATTGTTCTACCAAAAGAGAGTGAAGATATTACCAGAAGTGGGATAGTTATTCCTGACACAGCTAAGGAAAAGCCACAAGAGGGTGAAGTGATAGCTGTAGGACCAGGAAGGTTTGAAGAAGGGAAGAGAATCCCTCTGGATGTTAAGGTCGGGGATAAAATTATTTACTCAAAATATGGTGGAACTGAAGTAAAAATAGATAACAAGGAGCACTTGATTTTAAGAGAAAGTGATGTCCTTGCCATAATAAAAAAATAAACAAAAGGAGGAATAATATATGGCAAAAGAGATTAAATTTGGCGAAGATGCAAGGAGAGTTTTAGAAAGAGGAGTTAACAAATTAGCTGATGCGATAAAAATCACATTAGGTCCAAAGGGAAGAAATGTAGTTTTAGAGAGAAAATTTGGTTCACCAACTATTACTAATGATGGTGTAACAATAGCAAGGGATATTGATGTTGAAGATGTTTGGGAGAATGTTGGAGTTCAGTTACTAAAAGAGGTAGCTACAAAAACAAACGATGTTGCTGGAGATGGTACTACCACAGCTACTTTGCTTGCTCAAGCTATGATTAGAGAAGGCTTTAGAAATGTGGCAGCTGGAGCAAATCCTATGTTATTAAAAAAAGGGATAGAAAAAGGTGTTGAAATGGCTGTAAAACAGATTCATAAAATGAGTCAGTCGATAGCAACTGATAAAAAGAAGATAGCTGAAGTTGCTGCTATTTCTGCAAATGATCCGGAAATTGGAGAGAAAATAGCTGAATCTATGGAAAAAGTAGGAAAGGATGGAGTTATTACAGTTGAGGAATCACAAAAATTTGGGATTGAAATTGAGGTTGTGGAGGGTCTTCAATTTGACAGAGGTTATATATCCCCATATATGGTAACAGATGCTGAGAGAATGGAAGCTGTTCTTGATGAACCATATATATTGATACTGAATAAAAAATTAGGAGCAATTGCCGAATTGCTTCCAGTATTAGAAAAGGTAATGCAGGCAGGAAAACCCTTACTATTAATAGCTGAAGATGTTGAAGGGGAGGCACTGGCTACTATTGTTGTTAATAAAATTAGAGGAACATTTATTTGCGTTGCAGTAAAAGCCCCAGGTTTTGGTGATAGAAGAAAAGCAATGTTACAGGATATAGGCGTAGTAACTGGTGGAACAATGATCAGTGAAGAATTAGGAATAAAATTAGAAAATGTCAAACTTGATATGTTGGGAAGAGCAAGACAAGTAAAAATAGATAAGGAAAATACAACAATAATTGAAGGTAAAGGTCAAGTTGATGATATAAAAGGAAGAATAAAGCAGATAAAGGTTGAAATTGAGCAGAGTGATTCAGAATTTGATAGAGAAAAATTAGAAGAAAGATTGGCGAAACTGTCTGGAGGAGTTGCTGTAATCAAAGTAGGTGCTGCAACTGAAACTGAACTTAAAGAAAAAAAGCACAGGATTGAAGATGCTCTTTCAGCAACCAAAGCGGCTGTTGAGGAAGGTATAGTACCGGGTGGTGGAGTAGTATTAATTGATTCAATTCCAGCGATAGATGGAACCAAATTTGATGGAGATATAAAAACAGGTGTCTTAATTGTTAAGAAATCTCTAACTGAACCACTTAGATGGATTGCTAATAATGCTGGTTATGAAGGCGCATTAATAGTAGAGGAGGTTAAGAAACTACCTAAAGGTGAAGGACTTGATGCTCTAACAGGAAAATATGTAAATATGGTAGATTCTGGAATAATTGACCCAGCTAAGGTAACAAGAGCTGCTCTACAAAATGCAGCAAGTATTGCCGCGATGCTTCTTACAACTGAGGTTATTGCAGCTGAAGTTCCAGAAAAGAAAGAAACACCACCAATGCCAGGTGGATACCCACCTCCAATGATGTAAAAAAAAGCCTTTAAAAAATTAATAAGTATCTATAGAAAATATCCCTCATCTGGCCCCCTTTGTCATCTAAGATGTGGGATATTTTTCTATTTAAAAAGGTTAAATAGTTGAAGAATAATTTTTTAGATGATTTAAATCAGATTCAAAAAAAAGCAGTAGTTTATAATGATGGTCCGCTACTTATATTTGCTGGAGCAGGTACTGGAAAAACAAGAGTAATCACCTACAAAGTAGCATATCTTCTTGAGCAAAAATTAGCTACACCACAAGAAATATTAGCAATAACCTTTACAAATAAAACTGCAAACGAGATGAAAATAAGAGTTGAGCGACTTATTGGTGAAAATGCTCAAGATATTTGGATTAAAACTTTTCATTCAACATGTACAAAGATATTAAGAAATGAGATTGAAAGATTAGGTTACGGTAGGAACTTTGTTATTTATGATGAGATCGATCAAATAAAGCTTGTAACAGAATGTATGAAAGAACTTGATATAGACCGCAAAAGATTTAATCCAAAAGCAATATTAAACTTGATAAGTGCTGCAAAGGAAGAATTAATCGATCATGAGAAATACCCCGAAACCGTATCAGATCTTTATCAACAGATTGCATCTGATGTTTATAGCAGATATCAGGAAAGACTATTCAAAGCAAATGCACTTGATTTTGATGATCTTATTATGCTAACTGTAATTATCTTCAGACTTTTTCCTTCCGTGCTTAAAAAATATCAAGATAGATTCAAATATATATTAGTGGATGAATATCAGGATACAAATAGAGCACAATATTACTTAGTCAATTTACTTGCTTCTAAAAATAAGAATATTTATGTGGTTGGAGATGATGATCAAAGCATTTATAGCTGGAGGGGAGCAGATATCAGAAATATACTTGAATTTGAGCATGATTATCCAAATGCGAAAGTTATTAAGTTAGAACAGAATTATCGTTCAACAAAATTAATTTTAGGTGCAGCAAATAATGTAGTCAAAAACAATTTTTCAAGAAAGGGAAAGAATCTTTGGACGGATAATGAGAGAGGTAAAAAAGTTTTTGTATTTGAAGCTGAGGATGAGCACAATGAAGCATCATTTGTTATACATGAAATTAAAAGATTAATAAAAAATAGGGATTTTAAATATAATGATTTTTCTGTATTTTATAGAACACATGCTCAATCAAGAGTTATAGAAGATATATCTTTAAAACAAGGTATTCCTTATAAGATTGTTGGTGGTGTAAGATTTTATGACAGGATGGAAATAAAAGATATTACAGCATATTTAAGATTAATTTCTAACTCTAATGATATAGTTAGTCTTCACAGAATTATTAATGTACCTCATCGAAGGATAGGGAAGATGACTATTTCTGCTATATCAAAGTTCGCTAAGATAAATAATATAACCTTTAATGAATCTTTGCAGAAATACGAAGAAAATCATTTACTCTCTATAAATATGAGGACAAAAATAAAAAAATTTATTAAGATGATAGATTATCTAAGAGATTGTTCATCAAAGAACAGTTTAGATAAATTTTTAGTTGAGGTTTGGACTAAGACAGGATATATAAAAGAGTTAGAGGATGAGAAGACATTAGCAGCGCAATTCAGAATAGAAAATCTTAAAGAACTTCTTACAGTAGTAAAGGAGTTTTTAAGTGAAAATCCTGAGGGAGATTTGGATCAATTTCTGGAAGAGATGTCACTTGTTGCAAATATTGATACATATAAAGAAGGTGAAAATTTTCTAACATTGATGACACTTCATAATGCGAAAGGATTGGAATTTAAAGTGGTATTTATAGTTGGAATGGAAGAAGGAATTTTTCCTCATGCCTTATCTTTAGATGATATCCGACAATTAGAAGAAGAAAGAAGATTGTGCTATGTGGGTATGACCAGGGCAAAGAAGTTACTATATATGGTATATGCAATTTCCAGGAATTTATATGGGGGTATATATTTTAATCCAGAATCCAGATTCTTAAGAGAAATTCCCGATGAGTTTATTGAGGAAGTAAAAGAACCTGAATTAGGAGTAATTAGAGAAAAGTTAGAAAAATTTAATATTGGTGATAGAGTAGTTCATAAGAAATGGGGAATGGGTGAAATATTGGACTTAAAGGAAATTATTAATGATACCGAAGCATATGTTCTCTTTGACGATTTTGGTTTAAAACATCTCCTTTTGAGCTATGCAAAGTTGGATAGAGTAACAAAATAAATCTTTTTATTTTTAAAATTATATAAACTATTTACGCTTTTTGCGTCTCATTGATTTTCTTAGTTTTTTATGTTTATGTTTTTTCATTTTCTTTCTTCTTTTCTTAATTAAAGAACCCATATTTACTCCTTTAAATAATTTTCATTTATCCCTCCTAGTCAACCATATTTTTTAAGTTTTGTATCCTAAAATGATGTAGCTGACCTATATTACTATTTTTTATATTTTAAATATCAAAAAATTTAAAAAATATGGAGAAGAATTTAATATTATTATTAAATTTTTATTTCATTATATCAATTAGTTGTAATAAAATATAAAGATATTTTCAATTTAGCTAAAATTTTTTAAAAAGTTATGTATTTTGAATGTACTTTTAATAATTTAATTATTTAATTAAACTCTTTTTTAAGGAACAAACTGTAAACCTATCTCGTTTATAGTATATATAAGTTATAATTATTACAAAAAAATATCAAGAAATTATAAAAGAAATATATTTAAAAGAGAAGCAAATGTCTAAAAAGGTCTCTGAAAAAAGATATAAGGTAACTTTTTTACCGGAAAATAAATCTATATATATATTTAAAGGTGAAACCATTTTTGATGCTTCTATGAATGCGGGGATTTTTCTTGATTCTGAATGTGGTGGTGTCGGAACATGTGGAAGGTGTAAGGTAATTTTAAAATCTGGACAGGTAGAAAAAGTTCAGAGCGAACTTCTTAGCAATGAGGATAAAGAGAGGGGATACGTTTTAGCATGTCAGACATATCCTAAAAGTGATTTAATTGTTGAAGTACCAGTTATGGAAATTGAGGAAGCATCGATTCAGGAAGGTCTTTTAGCAAGGGATACAATGAAATTGGAACCAACTGAGAAAGTATTAGCGGGGATAAAAAGATTAGATATTAGAGATGTTAAAATTCTTCCAAGAGTTGTAAAAAGGTTAATAACTGTAGAGCTCCCTTTAATTGGTAGGAGTAGTTCTGATAAATATAGATTAGAGATAGCATTAAAGCAACAATTAGGTTTAGAAGATTGCTTTATTCCTTTAGAAATTCTTAAGAAATTACCTGATACATTAAGAAAAGGAAAATGGACGATAACTGTTACCTTAGATGAGATTTCAAAGGATTTAATTGATATAGAACCCAGAAATACTACCAGAGAGAGTTATGGATTGGCTTTGGATGTTGGAACTACTACAGTAGTAGTATATTTAGTTAATCTAAATAATGGAAAAATTCTTGCTAGTGCATCTGAGTATAACAAACAGATAAGAGCAGGGGAGGATGTAATATCAAGGATTGTCTACTCATTAAAAGGTGCTGGATTGGAGGTTTTACAGGGATTAATTGTTGAAACTATCAATGAATTAGTATTTGAAGTTTGTAAAAGAGCAGGAGTAAATCCAGAAAAGATACACTCAATTGTTTGTGCAGGAAATACAATTATGTTGCATTTTTTGCATGGAGTGTCACCTAAATATTTGAGGGAGGAGCCATATGTACCTGTAGCAAATATATTTCCACCAGTTAGTTCAAAAGAAATATTTTTAGAACATACACCTAAAGCAATTGTAAGATGTGCTCCTTCAGTAGCAAGTTATGTTGGTGGAGATATAGCTGCTGGATTGCTTGTTTCAAAATTGGCTGAACAGGAAAAATTAACATTATTTTTAGATATAGGTACAAATGGTGAGTTAGTAATTGGTAATTCACAATGGATGGTATCTACATCTTGTTCAGCAGGGCCAGCTTTTGAAGGTGGAGGAGTTAAAGATGGAATGAGAGCGATTAGAGGTGCAATCGAAGTTGTTAAAATAGATCCAAAAACCTTAAAATCATATATTAAGGTAATAGGTGGGTTGAAGCCCAAGGGAATTTGTGGATCAGCAATGATAGACTTACTGGGTCAACTTTACATAACTGGAATTATAAATAGGAAAGGAAAATTTAACACAGATTTAAATTCACCCTATGTCGTAATTGATAAGGTAAATCCGTACTATATTATAGCTAAAGCTGAGGAAACCGCCACAAAAAAGGATATAGTTATTTCAGAAATTGACATTGATAACTTAATAAGAGCAAAAGGTGCTATTTATGCTGGTATAACAACCCTTTTAGAAGAGGTAGGACTTACAAAAGACAATTTGGAACAGATTTTTATTGCAGGTGGATTTGGTCATTTTATCAATGTTAAAAATGCGATAATTATTGGTATGCTTCCAGACCTTCCCGAGGAAATATTT
>JAUWOM010000034.1 GCA_030612085.1 Actinomycetes bacterium | reverse complement strand
CCTCCAGAAACAACAGATATTTTTATATTAAAAAAATCCTCTAACTCTTCTTTTAAATCAACAAGTTCTTTCATATTTTCATATGTGGGGAGAATACCAGAAAAACATGCAAGATTAGTGCCAATTCCTGATAATATAACTCCATCCAATTTTAAAATTTGCTTAATATAATCTTTTGTGTCTTTTGGTAATATACCTTCTCTTAACTCACCCAAATCTATCATTAAAATAATTTTATGTATTTTATCTTGATCTTTTGCGATATCTGAAATCTTTTTTATGATACTTATTTCTGAATTTAAACTTATATCAGCTATCTCAACTACATCTTCTAACTCGCTTTCCATAGGTATTCTTAAAAGCATTAGTTCTTTTTTATAACCTGAACTTTTTATTTTTTTTAGATTATCTATTCTGGAATCCCCAATAAATTTTACTCCTCCCTTAAGCATTGCATTGGCGACCTCAGGCATTCCACAACATCCTTTAGTAACTCCAACAACTTTGATTCCATTCTCGTTACAAAGGTTAGTGATGTATCTTGCATTTTTCTCAATCTTATTTAAATTGATAAGCAGATAAGGATATCTCATATTTAACTCTCCCATTCAATCAAGATTAAAAGTTGATAGATAATATATATACATGTTGTCTTTTCTCTACTTATATGATTTTTACAATGAATAATATATATTTGTATTATCTATTATAACTTTGTTTTTAATTTTTTATTATTTTTTCTCCTATCTTTATAGAAGTTTTTTCCTTACCAGAAATAATTGAATTGATACTTATGTAAATTTATAGAAGTTATTTTTTACAAAAAATAGTTGAATTAATAATATATATTTTCACAGAAACCTATTCACTACCAGGTATAAAATAATTACAACTACTAAAAATTTAGAAAAAAGTTTAGTATATTTAAATAAGAAGTATAAAAAATTGTAATTTCTATTATAATTAGTTCCAAGTAAAAAACCTTTGAGAATGTGTTATTGTGCGGGAGCTAATAAAATTCATCAGGAAATAATGAGAGGAACTGTTACTGAACTTTTGGAAAGATTAAAGGAAAGAGAAATTAAAGGTGAAATATTTACACTAGTAAGTTTTATAATTGAGAGGAAGTAAAATGACAGATAAAAACTTCTATGTTACTACAGCAATATATTATGTAAATGAAAAACTTCACCTGGGACATGTTTATGAGTTTGTTCTTGCCGATACTCTTGCTCGATATCATAGATTATTGGGAGAAAATGTATTTTTTCTAACTGGAACTGATGAGCATGGTCAAAAGGTTGAAAGAGCAGCCCTATCTTGTGGAAAAAAACCACAGAAATATGTAGATTATATGTCTGGTGAAGTAGTTAAACTTTTAGAATATTTTCATATCTCAAATGACGATTTTTTAAGAACAACTCAAAAAAGACATAAAAAAATTGTTCAGAAATTCTTTGAGATATTATTGGAAAAAGGGGATATCTATAAAGGGAAGTATAAAGGTTGGTATTGTGTATTTGAAGAAAATTTTTTAACAGAATTTCAACTTATAGACGGGAAGTGTCCTGAATGTGGTAGAGATGTGGAAATAGTTGAGGAAGAAAACTACTTTTTTAAACTGTCAAAATATTTAGATAAAGTGTTAGAACATATAGAAAAAAACCTAGATTTTGTTATCCCTGAAACTCGAAGAAATGAGGTAGTAAGTTTAATAAAACAAGGACTAAAGGATGTCTCTATTTCCCGTACTACTTTTGAATGGGGAGTTTCTCTAACATTTGACAAAAAGCATGTTTCTTATGTATGGGTAGATGCTTTATTAAATTATATTTCAGCTTTAGGAGCCCTGACCGGTGGAGAAAAATTTAAAATCTTTTGGCCAGCAGATTATCATATTATAGGAAAGGATATTATAAAATTTCATGCTATAATATGGCCTGCGCTTTTGATGTCAGCAGGTATTGAGCTCCCCAAAACTGTAGCAGCACATGGATTTTTACTTAAAGGTGAGGAAAAATTATCAAAGTCAAAAGGAATAGTTTTAGACCCATATGAAATTGCAGGTAGGTATGGGGTAGATCCAGTTAGATATTTCTTACTCAAAGAGATAGTATTTGGTAATGATGGAACCTATACCGATGAACTAATGGTGAATAGGTTTAATTCAGATTTATCCAATGATATAGGAAATCTTGTTAGTAGAGTATTGGTTATGGTTAAGAAATATTTTGGGGAGGAAATTCCTGAGAAAGATAAACCTCATGAACTTGATTTACAGTTACAAAAAAGTTGGGAAGTTTGTTTAGATGATTATTTAAAAAATATGAGTGATTTAAAGTTTAGAAAATCCTTAGTTTCAATTTGGTCATTTGTGGCTTCAGCAAATTGGTATGTGGATAAAACTGAACCCTGGTTTTTAGAAAAGAAAGGCAATATAAGCAAGTTGAAAACAGTGATTTATAATCTATGTGAGGGTCTTAGACTTCTAGCAATAGTTACATATCCAATTATGCCAGTTGATATGGAAAAACTTTGGGTTCAACTTGGTATTAAAGAAAAGATATCATCTTGTAAAATTCCTCAAGATCTAAAATGGGGTCTACTAAAACCTGGAACTAAAATAGGTAAGATATACCCACTTTTCCCAAGAATAGAAAAACAAAAATTATGATTGTTAATTTATCTACTACAAAGAAGATATTAAGAGAGTTTGATATAAAACCAAAGAAAAGGCTTGGTCAGCATTTTTTGATTGATGGCAATGTGCTTAGAAAAATTATAGATATTGCAAAGATTTCAAATGATGATAATGTACTTGAAATTGGTGGTGGAATTGGAACATTAACTGAAGCACTTCTAGAAAAAGCTAAAAAGGTGATATGTGTTGAATATGATAATAAATTAATTTCTGTTTTAAAAGAAGTTTTTAAAGAATTAAATAATTTAATAATAATTCAAGCTGATGCATTAAAATATGATTTTAACCCCCTGATTAAAAGATATTCAATAAATAAAATGGTTTCCAATCTTCCTTACAATATAGCCTTGACTCTAATTTTTGATATGCTAAATAAATATCCTGAAATCAAGAGCTATATTGTTCTGGTTCAAGCAGAAATTGGTGAAAGATTAACAGCTAAGCCTAAAGATAAAAATTATACTGCTATCTCAGTAAAAATGTCACTTATTTCTGAAATAAAAAATTATTTTAGGGTTTCAAAAAATGTCTTTCTGCCATCACCAGAGGTTGATTCAAAAGTTCTTGAAATTCATAGGAAAAAATTCTGTTATGAGCAAATAGATAAAAATAAATTATTTAAATTAATTAATATCTCTTTTAAACACAGAAGGAAGAAATTAGTAAATTCCATTCTGAGTTGTAAAGATTGGGAATTAAGCAAAGCTCAAACGGAGAAAATTATTGGTGAAGTAATAGGAAATAAAGGGGTGAGAGCTGAGGAACTAAGTTCAGAAGATTTTATAAAGCTATACAGAACCGTTCAGAAACAAATTCAAATATGGAAATAGATCAAGCAAAAAAAATTGAAATTGATATAATAAAAAATTTGTCTTTATCCGGAGTGTCTAATTGAGATTGCTTCACTTCGTTCGCAATGACAACCAGTACCTAGTTTGCAATGACAAGCGAGGGACCTTGTGTACAATGAAGTGTTAACTAAATACCTACAAATATTGAAATAAATGTAAATTATGGTAAATTATAATAATTAATAATATATGTCTTTATATACAATATATTATAATATTGTATAATTATTATAAAGAAATAGACAAAAATGCAGAAATTTTGTATAATATAAATAAAAAGTTTGGAGTTGATTATTTTTGCCTATTACTGTAAAAGAAAGATTTAGAATCATGGAAAGAATAAAAGATAAACTTGAAAACCTAATTGGAAAAAAGGTAATAATCAGAGCAAATAAGGGTAGAAAGGTAATAATAGAAAGAGAAGGGCAGATAGAAAAGTTATACCCAAATATTTTTGTAGTAAAAGTTTACGAGAAGGGAAAAAGAGTTAGCAGAGCATCATTTAATTTTGCTGATATCTTAACTGGAATAGTCAAAATAAGCTCAATTAAAGAAGATGAAGACTATTTTCCATGGCTTTCTGAATAAATTAAATAAACATATACTATAAAGAAAATTTAATTCTCAATATATAATCTACAAAATTAGATAAAACCATTATTTAATATATTTTATAGATTTCTTTTAATATTCCTCATATTTTTTCTACATGAATCATTGTTCCTTTTAAAATCCTTTATAAATAATTGTTATTTATTGGATAAATTTATTTTTTATTTGGATATATATTAATTTTTTTTTAAAAACACTTTATAATTCATAGTGAATGTCAGTAAAAATTTAAATCAAGAGTTCCCAATTAGAAAATGATTAAAGTAAAGGCAAATGCTAAAATAAATCTCTATCTTAATATTCTTGAAAAGAGAAAAGATAATTATCACAATATTTCCTCTGTTATGCAGAGCATAGACTTAAGTGATGATTTAATCTTTTTTAAAAAAAGCAGTGGAATTAAGATAGTATGTAATGATTTAAATTTGCCCATAGATGAAAGAAATTTGATATATAAATCTGCAGAATTATTAATAACAAAATTTTTTAAATTAGACTCTTTAGGGGTTTTAATTATTTTAAAGAAAAGAATACCTATAGCTTCGGGACTCGGAGGGGGAAGTGCTGATGCAGCTGCAACTTTAATAGGTATAAATAAACTATTAAATTTAGATTTGAGTGATAGCGAATTAATAAAAATAGGGTCTTCTATTGGTTCAGATATTCCATTTTGTTTAATTGGAGGAACAGCCATAGTTGAGGGTAAAGGAGAGAAAATATCACTGCTTGAACCTTTAAAAGATATCTGGATAGTTTTAATGAAGCCTTCTTACAATTTATTAACCAAGGATATTTATAAGAAATATGATAAAATTGGGAGTTCTTGTTTAAATGATATTGATAAATTTATGAAATCCTTTAGTGAAAAAGAACTACTAAAAAAATTTTCAATGATAGAAAATTGTTTAGAAAAGGTTGTTGAGAAAGACCATGAAACTATATCCATTTTAAAAAAGAAAGCAATGGAAAGTGGTGCTTTAGCAGCTCTAATGACCGGAAGTGGTCCAATAGTAGTAGCATTATGTGAAGATTCTGACTCAGCATTAAAGGTATATTCAAAGTTATCCAAGGAAGTTGATGAGATATATGTTTCCAAGACTTGCTCAAAGGGTGTTGAAACATTTTCATAAAATATTATTTTAAAAAGAAAATAGTTTTTAATTTTGAGGAGATAAAAATTGATAGTAGATGCAATTATTTTAGCTGGTAAAAGCTTTATAATAAATGATGATGAAATATTAAGTGATAAGGTCACATATCCTATAAATGGAATACCTATGATAGATTATGTTGTAAGTGCTGCAAAAGATTCTAAATATATTAATAAAATTATGATTTCAGGTCATCCTGATGCTAAACTCCCTCATTTAAAAAATAAAATTGATTATTTATTATATTCAAAACAATCTTTTGCTAATAGAATTAAAGACTCAATAATTGAGCTCAATTCACAAGGAAAAATACTCTTTATATGTTCAGACATTCCTTTAATAAATGGTGAAATAATCGATAATTTTATTGATATCTGTGATAAAGTTGAAGCTGATGCTTATTTTCCCATTATAAGAAAAGAGGAAATACTCTCTAAATATCCTAAGACAAAAAGAACATTCTTCACAACAAGTGAGGGAGAGTTTACAGGAGGTAATATAGCTATTGCTGATCCAAAAGTAATTTTAGATAATCTTGATCTTATAGCTGACCTTTTCGAGGGAAGAAAGAAAATTTTAAAACAGGTTAAAGTTATAGGTATAACATCACTTATAAAGTATCTTTTTGGAAGATTATCCATAGATGAAATAGAAGAAAAAGCAAGTAAAATAATTAAGGCTAAGGGTAAAGCTATAGTTTATAGTGGGGTTGAAGTTGGAATAGATGTGGACAAAAAAGTTGACTTAGTTTTAGTTAAGGATGTTTTACATAGAAGAAGAGAAAGATAAAATTAATACAAATCAGTTAATAAAAAGTGTCATTTCTATTATATTTGCCTTATTAATAAAAATCTCATAAAATTAAGTGTTTATCTATAAATTTTAAAATTATTTAATAAAAAGAAAACAAATTTAATTGATTAGAATAATGTGGTGATTAAATTATGAAGAAAATAGCAGCAATAGTTTTAGCAGCTGGTGAAGGCACAAGGATGAAATCAGAAAAGGCAAAGGTTCTGCACCAAGTTTCAGGAGTGCCAATGATCTGCCATGTTGTAGATACATTATTAGAATTAAAGTTAGATAAGATTTATGTCGTCATAGGAAATCATGGTGAAGAGGTAACTAAGTCAATTTCTGACAAAAATTTGGATTTTATTTGGCAAAAAGAACAACTTGGAACTGGACATGCTGTCTCTCAAGTTAAAGATAAGTTAAAAAATTTTGATGGAACAGTACTGGTTCTTTGTGGAGATGTTCCATTAATAAGAAGTACAACTTTAAAAAAATTACTGGATTTTCATATGACATCTGATTCATCTTCTACTATACTAACATTCTATCCAGAAAATTCATCAGGTTATGGGAGAATATTGAGAAATAATAATAAAGATGTTATAGGAATAATAGAAGAGATTGATGCAAACAAAGAGCAGTTAAAAATTAAGGAAGCAAATTCAGGAACCTACTGCTTTAACTGGAAAAAGTTGTCTCAAGCTCTTGAATTATTAAATAAAGAAAATGTTAAAAGGGAACTATATCTAACTGATGTTATTAAAATACTTTCATCAAAGGGTGAGAAAATATCAGCAATACATGTCAAAAATTGGAAAGAAGTAATGGGCGTTAATACAAGAGAGAAATTGGCTAATGCGAATTATGAGATGAATGAAAGAATACTTAAGAAGTGGATGAACAGTGGTGTTACTATCATGGATCCAAATTCAACCTATATTCATAATCAAGTCAATATTGAAAATGATACTATAATTTATCCATCTACTTTTTTAGAAGGTAAAAGTAAAATTGGGAAAAATTGTGAGATTGGTCCTTTTACAAGACTGGTTAATTCTATTGTTGGAGATGATTCAAAAGTCACTTATTCCGTAGTCTATGATTCGAAGATTAAAAAAGGAACTAATGTTGGGCCTTTTTCGCATATAAGACCTGGTACAGAGATTTCTGAAAGTGCAAAGATTGGTTCGTTTGTTGAGGTAAAAAAATCATTTATTGGTAAGGGAAGTAAAGTTCCACATTTAAGTTATATTGGTGATGCAGAGATCGGGGATAGAGTAAATATTGGAGCGGGAACTGTCACTGTAAATTATGATGGATATAAAAAGCATAAAACAATAATTGGGGATGATGTTAATATAGGTTCAGATTCAATGTTAGTTGCTCCCATAACAATTGGTAAAGGGGCAGTTACGGGAGCGGGATCAGTTTTAACTAAAGATGTACTTCCAGACTCATTGGCTTTGGAAAGGGGGGAGCAGGTAATAAAAGAGGGTTGGGCAAAGAGAAAGAGAGAGATAGAGAAAAAAAAGCAATTAAAGAAAAAATGCCAAAAGTAAGGAGGGAAGTTAATTTTGAAAGAAGTTGAAAAAAACCGGATGATGATATTTACAGGTTCATCAGTTCCTGAATTAGGAAAAAAAATAGCTGATAAATTAGATATAAAGATGGGTAATGTAGAGTTAACAACATTTTCTGATGGTGAGATATATGTTAGATATTTAGAGAGCATAAGAGGTGCTCATGTATTTTTGATTCAAACATGTAGTCATCCCGTAAATTATAATATTATGGAGATGCTCATAATGATCGATGCATTAAAAAGAGCATCAGCTAAGAAAATAACTGCTGTTGTACCTTATATGGGATATTCAAGACAGGACAGAAAAGCAAAAGGGAGGGAACCTATATCAGCAAAATTGATAGCAGATCTACTATCAACAGCGGGAATAGATAGGATGATGACTATGGATCTACATGCTGGTCAAATACAGGGATTTTTTAATGTTCCCGTTGACCATCTTACTGCAATACCCAAAATAATAGATTATATTAATGAAAAAAATATTAAAGATTTAGTTGTAGTAGCTCCAGATTCGGGTAGAGTGGGAGTTGCAAGAAAGGTGGCAAATAGGTGCAATGCTGATTTAGCAATATTGTATAAATCAAGACCGAAGCCAAATGTATCTGAAACCATAAATATTGTAGGAGATGTAAAAGGTAAAAATGTCTTTATAGTTGATGATTTGATTGATACAGCGGGAACTGTTTGTGAATCCGCTGAATTTATGAAAAGAATGGGAGCCAAAGAGATATTTGCTGCCTGTACTCACCCCGTTTTTTCAGAACCTGCTTATAAGAGATTAAGAGAATCTCCTATTAAAGAAGTAATTGTAACTGATACAATGCCAATAAAAAATGATTTATTAAAAGATAAATTGGTAGTTATAACTATTGTAGATATCTTATCACAGGCTATAAAAAATGTATTTTATAACGAATCCGTAAGTGAGATATTCAGAGGAAGAATGTAGTTTATTTGTAAATTTGTTAGAGAGGTTGGTTTTAATGAAGATAAAAGTGAGTAAAAGGAAAGAGTTAGGAACAGGTCCTTCAAAGAGATTGAGAGCTGAAGGTGAAATTCCTGGTGTTGTTTATGGAAGTGATATGGAAACAATTCCTATAAAAATTGATGCTACCCACTTAAAAGAGATTTTTAAAGCACAGGAAAGTGGAGAAAAGGTAATGGAACTCTTGATAAAAGGTGATAGAAAAAAGAAAAATTATAATGTAATGATTAAAGATGTACATAAACACTACATTACAAGGAATGTTCTTAATATAGATTTTCATTCTATTTCATTAAAAGAGAAAGTACAGGCTTCAATTCCTCTTATTTTTACAGGAGAATCTATTGGTGTAAAGGAGGATGAAGGGATTTTAGAATACCATTTAAGAAGCATTGATGTCGAGTGTCTACCAAAAGATCTTCCAGAACATTTTGAAGTAAGCATTGAAGATTTAAGAATAGGGGATGTATTAAGAGTTTCTGATATTAAATATTCAGAAGAAATAAAGATACTTGTAGATCCTAATGATGTTATATTATCTGTTAGTGCTCCGAGGATGGAAATTGAGGAAGAAGTAGTAGAAGAGGAAGAGGAATTTATTGAAACTGAGGAGAAGGAACCAGAAGTAATTGGTGAAAAGGAAAAAGAGAAGGAAAAAGGGAAGGAAAAAGAGAAGTAAATACCAAATCAAAGAGAAATTAAAAATTAAAATAGGATGATTTTAAGATTTAAAAATATAATTTGTAAAAAAAGAACCTATCATAAAAATAAAGTAAATGTGAAAGTTATAGTGGGATTGGGAAATCCCGGAGAGCAGCATAGGAGAAATAGACATAATATTGGGTTTATTATATGTGAGGAAATTCTGAAAAAATTAGGCAATCCCAAAATTAAATTAAAGTTTAATGGAGAGATATCCAAAACAAATTATAAGAATAAAGAAATTTTAATTGTTAAACCACTTACTTATATGAATGAAAGTGGAAAATGTATAAAAGAAATTGTTAGCAATCATTCAGTATCATTAGATAATCTTCTTGTGATTCACGATGACCTGGATCTTGATTTTATAAGAATAAAATTTAAAAGAGGCGGTGGCTCTGCTGGACATAAAGGAGTTGCATCTATAATTGAAAAACTAAAAGATGATAATTTTTGTCGGTTAAGATTTGGGATAGGAAGACCCCCTGAGGGTATAGACCCTGTTGAATATGTTTTGGAGGATTTCACAGAAAAAGAGTTCAAATTAATAAAAGAGAACAAAGAGAATATAGTAAAAGCAATTTTAGACTATATGGAATTTGATATAAAATATGTTATGAGTAAATATAATTAAAACTATTTTTGTCAGAAGGTGTTTCATAAGATAAGAATTTATATATTTTAAATATAAAAATTAAGAAAAATATATATACCAGGAAGGATAGGCCTATTAAATTATTTCCTGGTATTTTTGGCATTTCAAAAACTATTCCCAACTTGAGAAATTTGCAAAAAAAAGCAAAAAACTTAGTTTAGAAATTTTATAGAAAAATAAAAATTTTTAAATTATCAAATTTAGAGACAAAAATGAAACTTGATTTTATTTGTGAAAAAATAACTTCTACTCCTAAATGGAGAGAGTTAATAGAATTTATTAATAAAAATAGCGAAAACATAAGAACTTCAGAAATA
>JAUWOM010000099.1 GCA_030612085.1 Actinomycetes bacterium | reverse complement strand
ATAATTAATTGATTTATAACAGATAAATAATTTGGTTCTACATTTTTTAAAAAAGCGAAGATAGAGATTAAAATAATCCAGACCATTTTATGAGTCGGATCCATCTTATGAAAGAAACTATTCGCCTTAAAATATACTAGTGCTTTTCTCATATTTAATTCATCTTTTTGAATAGTTTATTGGATCTGATATTTATATTAAAATATACAAATGCTTTTCTCATTTTTAATTCCTCAACAAGAAAGATATATATTCATTTAATTCAAATTTGTATTCATTTTAAGTCTCAAAAAGTTCTATGAATTCATCAACATCATCGACTATTGGAATATCCAATTCACCCACAGTTTTTAAAAGTCTTGATAATCTGAAAATCTGTGGTGTATTTATATATCTTGATTTATTAATTTCAAGGAAATCATAAAGTTCAAATGTTTCACCACTAAAAACAAGTTCACCATTATCCATAATCATAACTTTATTTAGATATTTTGATGCTATATTTAGATCATGAGTTATTATCAATATGGTTAGACTATTATTATTTAATTTTTGGATAATATCCATCAATTTTGAGATATTTTTTCCATCCTGACCCGTAAATGGCTCATCTAAAATTAGAACTTCTAAATCTTTTACTAACATAGTAGCAATACTCAAT
Source organism: Actinomycetes bacterium (assembly GCA_030612085.1). GTDB lineage: Bacteria > Actinomycetota > Humimicrobiia > JAHJRV01 > JAHJRV01 > JAHJRV01. Next base: position 3,209 of record JAUWOM010000099.1, on the reverse strand, counting down.
CTTCTTTTTTGACCCATACTGAGGTTAAAAGGATTTTTTTCAGCAAATTCAGCAAGCTCCATTAACTCTAATACCCTCTCAACTCGTTGTTTTTTCTCTGACTCCTCAATTTTTTCGCTTTTTAATGAGAAAGCAATCTCATCATAACAGGAATTTGTAATAAATTGATGTTCAGGGTACTGAAAAACATATCCAATTTTTTTAGAAAGTTTATCAATAGGTGTGTTATTTATATCTAAATTTGCGATAGTACCTTCACCTGAGTCAGGCTTATTTAATCCCATAAGGAGGGAAGCAAGTGTTGTCTTTCCTGACCCATTTTTACCCATCAAAGCAACTATATCACCCTTATTAATATCAAAAGTAACATTTTTTACAGCTTTCTTTCCTGTTGGATATGTAAAATTGAATCCTTTAACATCAATTGCTTTTTCTTCATTTTCTTCCTCTTTTAAATTTGAATGTAATTTCTTTTTAAGACTCTTAGCAAGTTCTAACCCTTCTTTATTTTTTAATTCTTCACCTGATCCTTTTCTCAAACTTCTGATAAATTTTATTTCATCTCTCTTTTTTAAGATTGATTCTACAGCCTCTTTAACTGTTAAGGGGAAGGGACTGATTACAAATCCCTTTTTATTTAATCTAACTGCTAATTGTGTTATTTCAGGAATCCTAATTCCCACATTTTCTAAAATATCTTCACCATATTTTTCTAAAATATATCTTGGATCTCCATCATATATTATTGCTCCATCATCCATAATAATAAGCCTATTTGCTAAATAGAGAATGCTACTTACTTCGTGCTCTATTAGCAGAACAGTTAAATTTTTCTCTATATTTAAATTTTTAATTACTTTTATTATTCCTCTTGCACCTATTGGATCAAGATTTGAGGTAGGTTCATCCAAAATTATCATTTTAGGGTTCATAGTTAAAACTGAAGCTATCGCTACTCTTTGTTTTTCTCCACCTGATAGCTCATAAATACTGCTATTTTTTTTTCTTGACATAGTAACAAATTCTAAATATTTCTCTATTCTCCTTAAAATTTCATCTCTTTTAACCAATAGATTCTCAGGACCAAAGGATATCTCATCTTTCACAGTTAAGTTACACATTTGACTGTCTGGATTTTGAAAGACAATGCCCACCTTATTGCTTAGTTCAAAAACTTCATGCTCTTTTGTATCAAAGTTATCAATTTCTACTTTACCTTCTAATTTACCACCCAAAACATTTGGTATAATTCCGTTAATACATAGTGCTAATGTACTCTTTCCGCACCCACTTGGACCCATAAAAACTACGAATTCTCCCTCATCTATCTCAAGGTTAATATTACTTATAGCTGGTTTATCTTCTCCCTGATATGTGTATGTGAGATTTGATACTTTTAGAATTTTCCCCATTTTTCTATTCTAACTCACTTTTAAAATTTTAAAGATTAATAAATGCAATTTTTATATTTTTAGAAGCTTTATCACAAAAAACTTCAACATGAAATTTTAGTTAATTTTTAATAATCTTTAACTATTAAATAGAAATTTTATAGGAAATTTTAATAAAATTAAAATTTTTATATTAAAGTTAATAGAAATTTTTAGAATGAATATAGAAAAGAATAAATAAATTAAGATATATTTGTCTTAATTATAAAATCTAAAATAAATTTATCCGTAAGGGACTGTGTTATATTTGCTATAAAATTGTTCTTTGAAAACTTGAATGGGTTATCAAAAGCCTTAATAATGTTTTAAAAAGATTTATTTATTGAAATATTTTTATTACGAGATTTTGAGAAGAAAATGAGGAATTTTAGAAAAAGATGGAGTCCCTGGTCGGATTTGAACCGACGACAACAGGATTAGGAATCCTGTGCTCTATCCAACTGAGCTACAGGGACTATAAAATTATTAAATATTCAAAATTTGGTAGTATTTTTGTGAAATTATTATTAAGTTAATATTAAACTGATACTAAATTAATATTACCAGACTTTTTACAGATGTTTAAATTTCATTGATAATTGATATTTTAATGTATACATTCATTATATACAATTTGTATATTTAAACCATGTATGAATTGCAAAACCTTACCAAAAAAATTATGAAAACAGGCGAGAAAACCCATCCCCTTTTAAGGGATTAGATGAGAGCCCATAACCCTTTCTTGACAAGCGAATAATCTTTGTGTATACTTAAAGCATGAAAACAAGAAAAACTCGCTATAGTGTATACAATCTCAACTATCATTTAGTCTGGATACCTAAACATCGCAAACCTCTTTTAGTTGGAAAAATTGCCCAGGGGCTCAAAGAGCTTTTTAGAACCTCAGCTAAGCCGAAAGATGTTGAATTATTAGCGGTAGAAATAATGCCAGACTATATTCACCTTTTTGTTTCTGCTCCTCCTCGTTATAGCCCTTCTAAATTGGTAAATGTTTTTAAAGGAGTAAGTAGTCGTAGGTTAAAGGAAAAATATCCAGAATTAAAACAGAAAATTCCTAATAGGTTGTGGACAAGAACATACTATGTAGGAACAGCAGGCACGGTAACATCAGAGACTATTAAAAAATATCTCCAAGAACAAAGCCTAATATGATAACAAGAACTTACAAATACAGACTATATCTAACAAAGACCCAAGAAACCTTATTTAATAGCCAGCTTTCTTCCTGTCGCTGGCTTTACAATCATTTTTTAGAAGAACGAAGAAACGCTTACAAAAAGGATAAAAAGAGAATCTCCTGCTTTGATCAGATAAAAGAGATACCAAAGCTCAAAAAAGAAAATCCAGAATTAAGTAAGATCTATTCTCAGGTTCTTCAAGATGTAGCTAGGAGGGTAGATAAATCTTTTCAGAATTTTTTCAGAAGGGTTAAGGAAAACAAGCAGGGAAGAAAGCAAAAACCAGGTTATCCTCGATTTAAAGGAAAGTATCGATATGACAGTTTTGTCTATCCTCAGTCAGGGTTTGAGCTTAGAATAAATCAGAATAAACCTAAACATTCAAAGGCATATCTTTCAAAAATAGGTACTGTCAAACTCAGATATCACAGACCCATTGAAAAACTCATCAAGATAAAAACCTGTACAATTATAAGAAAGATAGATAAATGGTATGCTTGTTTTACTGTTGAAATCAATAAAGAAGTTAAAGAAAAGAAGAAAATTGAAGATATAATGATAAAGAACATGGTAGGTA
>JAUWOM010000112.1 GCA_030612085.1 Actinomycetes bacterium | reverse complement strand
TAATAGATTGTGACATAAAAGTAGCAATGGTAGGAGATCCTTTTTTATATCACATACTTTACAATCGTGATGAGGATTTTAAAAAAATATTTAAGGTGCGTGCTGATTTTGATTCAGTTATGGATGTTAAGCGTGAAAGTATTATGCAATATGCTAACTTTGTAAAAAATATAGTTACTAATGAGAAATTAGTACCTTTTAACTGTGATGCTGTAGCAGTAGTGGTTGAATTTGGAATGAGACTCGCAGGTAAGCAGAAAAAATTATCCACTCAATTCAATAATATAGCAGATGTACTGAGAGAGGCCAATTATTGGGCTCATAAAGAAAAAAGTTCACAAGTTACTGAAAAACATGTAGAAAAAGCAATTGAAGAAAAAATCGAACGCTCTAGACTTATTGAAGAAAAAATCCAGGAGATGATAGAAGAAGGTACAATTATGATAGATACTAAAGGTTTTGTAGTGGGTCAAGTAAATGGTCTTTCAGTATATGATACAGGTGATTATTCTTTTGGTAAACCTACAAGAATAACTGCTAAGACATCAGTTGGTGGATCAGGCATAATAAATATTGAAAGAGAGGCTGAGCTTAGTGGCAGAATTCATAGTAAAGGAGTGTTAATACTTGCAGGATATCTTCGCTCAAAATATGCTCAAGATAAACCTTTGGCAATGAGTGCAAGTCTTTGTTTTGAGCAATCATATTCAGGTGTAGAGGGTGATTCAGCTTCTTCAACTGAGGTTTATGCATTATTATCAGCTTTATCTGATTTACCAATAAGACAGGGTATTGCTGTTACAGGATCTGTTAATCAGAAAGGCGAGATACAACCTATTGGAGGGGTAAATCAGAAAATAGAGGGATTTTATGATGTATGTAAAACAAAAAAAATTACTGGAACACAGGGTGTAATGATACCACATCAGAATATTGATGATTTAATGTTGCGCAAAGATGTTATAAATGCAGTAAAGCAGGGTAAGTTTCATATCTATTCAGTAAAAACTATTAACCAAGGAATTGAGATACTAACTGGGGTTAGATCAGGAAGAAGAAAGAAAGACGGTACTTATGAAGTGGGGACAGTAAATTATCTGGTAGATAAGAAGCTGAGAGAGTTTGCTAATAAATGGAAGAGTTTTAAAATAGGTAGTGAAATTCAAGCTGGTTTTTAAAGGCAGGAGACAAACCACTGATTCAATTTGATATAAAAGTAAAAAAATAGAGGTAAGAGAGTATTATAATATTTTTAATTTATGAAAACCAATAATTTAAAGGGAGGTAATAATGGAATTAAAGGGGAGTAAGACTGAGAAGAATCTTTTAGCTGCTTTTGCAGGAGAGTCTCAGGCACGGAATAAGTATAGCTATTTTGCTAGTCAAGCAAAAAAAGAAGGATATGAGCAGGTAGCTGCTATATTCCAAGAGACAGCTGATAATGAGAAAGAGCACGCAAAAAAGGAGTTCAAGTTTTTAAAGGGAATTGGTGATACAAAGGTAAATCTACTTGCAGCAGCTGAAGGTGAAAACCATGAGTGGACTTCAATGTATCCAGAATTTGCTAAAGTTGCTAGAGAAGAGGGATTTACAAAGATTGCAAAGGTATTTGAAGAAATCGCAAAGGTAGAAAAAGAACATGAAAAGCGATATAAAAAATTACTAAAAAATTTAGAAGAAGGAAAGGTTTTCAAGAAAGATAATCCTGTGATGTGGAAATGTAGAAATTGTGGCTATATCTATGAAGGAACTGAGCCACCTAAAATATGTCCTGCTTGTGATCACCCGCAAAGCTATTATGAATTACTGGGTGAGAATTACTAATTTTTATAAAATGGAACTTTCATTGATTAGTATAGCTTTGATATTTTATAATTTTCGTTGATTTTCTTTTTCAACTACACAGGTACCTTCTGCTCTAATAACCAATATAGACTCATCTAAAAAATCAGCGGCACTATCACTTATATCTTTTCTTATTTGAATAACTTTATAAGCTTCAAATACAATATCCCTGCTGGTACTACCTATTCTTGTGATTTCTCCTCTGGCTTCAATATAGTCTCCTGTATAAACAGGGACTAAAAAATCAATTTTTTTATATCCAGCAAAAAGTCCTTCATCTCCATCATTTTTTATTAATAGTTCAGTAGCTACATCTCCAAATAATTCTAAAATCTTAGCTCCACTTATCAAATTCCCCCCATAATGTGCATCTGAACTACTCATCCTAACCCTTATCATAATTTATCTCCTTTTATTTAATGAATAGCTTCGCGGTATACTTTCGAAGGCATTTTCAGCCAAGAAAGTATACCCGAAGCTTAGAATATTTAAGAATAGAATTAATACTTTTTAACTGGCAATTTTTCTCCTTGTTATTATATTTTTAATCTTAATAACTTTCTTGCTTCATCTGGGGTTGCTACATCCCTTCCCATCTCTTTTGTAATCCTAACGATTCTTTTAACTAACTGAGCATTGCTTTCAGCCAATATTCCTTTTTTGTAATAGATGTTATCCTCAAAACCGAGTCTTACATTTCCTCCTAATGCAATGGCTGTAACTGAAATAGGAATATGGGTTTTACCTATTCCTGTTGCTGACCAAGTTGAATTTTCAGGAAGTGATTCAACAAGATGCATCAAATCTTTTATTGTTCCTGGAATCCCACCTGGAACTCCCATTACCAGACCAAATTGAAATGGTGGGTTAATCAACCCTTCTTTAATAAGTCTCTTTGCATTTGCTACCATCCCAACATCAAATATTTCCATTTCTGGTTTTATCTTTAAACTTTTCATCTCTTGTGCTAATGATTTAATTAGTGATGGTGGATTATAAAAGACACCATCTCCAAAATTTACAGTTCCAGTAGTTAATGATGCCATCTCAGGTTTTAGTCTTAATGGAGCTCTTCTTTCCTC
>JAUWOM010000048.1 GCA_030612085.1 Actinomycetes bacterium | reverse complement strand
TCTGAGTGAGCTGATGCTCCAGCAGCGATAGCTCTACCAAGATTTCTAGCTGCAACAGTGGATAATGTTGCACCACATATACCAACTTTCTCCTCATAATCCTTTCCAGTAAATCTGCAAGGACCCATTGCACAATTTTTACAACACCTACCTTCTGCTCCAATTGGACATTTTTTCATTTCCTCTACTCTTGAAAACATAGTAGAGATGTTATTATCATAAGCATATTTCAGCATTTCCTTTGTTGCTGGGTCTACAGTTTTATTTAAGTACTTTTCTGTCACAATACTCCTTCCAATATTTTAATTTACTTCATAATTTTAATATTTAAATTTTGATTTATATTTATAATTTGATAATTATCTGATTCTATTTATATAAAATAAGATAAAAAAAACAAAAAAAATTAATTATATAATTGGTTATTTGCTATTAATTTTTATTATATTTTCTAGTTAAAACCAGGTATAAAAATATTAATCCATATATTATAACAGAATTTATTATTCAAAATACTTGAGATAATTTTTATGAATTATTGCCAATTAATATTCAATTTACTTTAAATTTTTATTAAATCCTTCATTTGTTGTTATTTGCCCATTGTTTCCAATTGATAGATGGTTTCAAGTGCAACCTTTGTCATATTGTCAACTCCCTTTGCAATTTCAGAATCTTCCGCCCTTGTTCTTTCCGAAACAATATCAGAAACTGTTAATAAACAGCCAGCATTAACACCAGCTCTCACAGCAATAGAAAAAAGAATGGATGCTTCCATTTCAAATGCTAAAACTCCTCTTTTTGCCCATTTTTCAGCTCCCTCTCCAATTTCTGGATCAGGACCATAAAATAAATCAGAAGTTGCGATTAGACCAGTATGATATTTGATACCAAGTTTTTCCGATTCATGTACAGCAGCATGAACAATAGGAAAACTGGCAACTGGAGCAAACGGGTCTCCTTCAAATAATGATTTCGTTGTTCCATCTATCGGAACACTCCCTGTAGCAATTATCAAATCAATTAGTTTTAATCCCTTACCGATTGCACCACATGTACCTATTCTAATAAAATTTTTAACCCCCAACATAATTAGCTCTTCCGTAATTATTGCTGCAGAGGGACATCCCATTCCTGTAGTTTGAACAGATACAGGTATTCCTTTATATGTCCCTGTATATCCAAACATTCTTCTGTATTCTGTAACCAGTTTTGGGTTATCAAAAAATTTTTCTGCTACATACTTTGCCCTATCTGGATTACCGGGAAGTAAACAATATTTAGCAAAATCACCTTTATTTGCTCTTACATGAATTGGCATAGTAATCCTTTCACTATAATTTGTTAAATTTATTTTTTAATGAGATTGCTTCGGGACTTTGTCCCTCGCAATGACACATTGTTAAAATTTATTTTTTTTATTTTCAAGCTCAGTTAATTCTTCAGTAAATTTTTTAATATCATCAAATTCTTTATAAACAGATGCAAATCTCACATAAGCAACTTTGTCCAGTTCCTTTAATTTGTTCAAAGTAATTTCACCTAATTCTTTTGATGTTATTTCATATTTATATTGATTTCTTAACTCATCTTCTATGTCTCCAACTATCTCTTCTAATCTTTGCACAGGAATTCCCCTTTTAACAGAAGCTCTTACCAAACCATTTAATAGCTTTTGTCTATCAAAGGGTTGAGTTTCTTTATTCTTTTTCACTACTGTTATCGGAATCTCATAATTCCTTTCATAAGTTGTAAATCTCTTATTACAAGAAGGACATTCTCTCCTTCGCCTAACAGCATCTCCTTCTTCGGTTAATCTTGAATCTATCACTTTTGTTTCCTCGTATTCACAAAATGGACATTTCATAAATTAGAACTCCTTTAAAAACTTTAAAATTATATTTATATTTATTGCTTTGCTATATATTTTATAAGACATTTTCAAAACCTTCCCTCAACCTAGGTGCGGGGAGAAAGTATACTTGAAGCTTCTAATTTTTTATTAGTTAAATTTTTGTCATATTTCAAGACCTGACCACCATTTACTTACCTGGATAAAGTGGTGACATCTCTCTTAGTCTTTTAACAATAGGGGGTAGGACCTCCAAAAAGTAATTTACTTCCTCTTCTGTATTACCTCTGCCCATAGAGATTCTTATTGAACCTTGTGCTATTTCAGGTGCAATTCCCATTGCTAATAAAACATGAGATGGCTCCAATTTCATAGAAGCACAGGCTGAACCACTTGAAATGGCTACTCTCTTATTATCTAAACCTAAAACTATTGATTCACCCTCTACATATTTAATAGCAAAACTTACATGTCCTGGAAGTCTGTTTTCTGGATGTCCTAAATATATAACATCATCAATTTCTTCCAACACACCCTTAACAAGATATTCTCTAAGTTCCTTTAATTTCTTAGCTTTTTCATCAATTTCACTTATAGCAATTTCTACTGCTTTTGCAAATCCTACAATTCCTGGAATATTCTCTGTTCCTGCTCTTTTTCCTCTCTCGTGTTCTCCTCCATGCATAAGAGGAGTAATTTTCACTCTTTTTCTTTTATACAAAGCCCCAACTCCCTTAGGTCCATGAAGTTTATGAGATGACATTGATAATAAATCAACATTTAACTTCTCAATATCTATTTTTAAGGTACCAAAAGATTGCACTGCATCAGTATGAAATATAATTCCTCTTTTTTTAGCAATTTCTCCAATTTCCTCTATTGGCTGTATACTCCCAACAACATTGTTTGCATGCATTATACTAATCAATGTAGTTTTGCTATTTATTGCATTCTCAACATCTTTAGGATTAACCACTCCATTTTTATCTACTGGAATATAGGTTACATCATATCCAACTTTCTCCAAATATTTACATGTATTTCCAACTGCTGGGTGTTCAATAGAAGATGTTATTATGTGATTACCTTTTTTCTTGTAAGCTTCAGCAACTCCCTTAATAGCCAGGTTATCACTTTCTGTTCCACCTGATGTAAATATTATCTCCTCAGGTTTTGCATTTATTACACTGGCTATTGTATCTCTTGATTTTAGAAGCAGTTCAAATGCTTCATTTCCTGGCGTATGAGGTTCTGAGGCATTTCCATAAAATTTTGTGAAGCATGGTAACATAGTCTCAAGAACTTCAGGAAGAACCTGTGTTGTTGCTGAATGGTCAAAATATATCCTATCCATTCTTAATTAATTTACCTCCAAAATATAGTTTAATTTATTAATTATAAAAATTATTCAAATTTTGAGAAAGTTTTTTTGCCTATAAACCTTGCTGACTTTCCTAGTTCCTCTTCAATTCTTAGCAACTCATTATATTTAGCAATTCTATCAGTTCTAGATGGGGCTCCTGCTTTTATTTGGCCTGAATTTGTTGCTACAGCTAAATGAGCTATCGTAGTATCTTCAGTTTCACCAGAGCGATGGGAAATAACAGTGGTATAATTATTTTTTTTTGCTAATCTAATAGCATCAATTGTTTCAGTTAAAGTGCCAATCTGGTTTATTTTTATTAATATTGAATTTGCAGATTTTTTCTCAATCCCAGTCTTTAGACGATGAGTATTTGTTACGAATAAATCATCTCCTACCAACTGTATATTTTTTCCAATCTCTTTTGTAAGTTTAGTCCACCCATCCCAATCTTCTTGTTCAAGTCCATCTTCTATGGAGATAATCGGATATCTTTTAGCCAAACTTTTGTAATACATAATCATTTCATCTGAGTTGAGAGTTTTTCCTTCTCCTTCTAACACATAATATCCATCCTTATAAAATTCTGATGCTGCTGGATCAAGTGCAATAAAAACATCATCGGCAGCTTTGTATCCAGCTTTTTCTATTGCTTTTAAGATATATAAAATTGCTTCTTCATTTGTTTTTAAATCTGGAGCAAACCCTCCCTCATCACCTACTGAAGTTGAAAATCCATCATTTTTAAGAATATCTTTTAAGGTCCAGAATATTTCAGATCCCATTCTTAAAGATTCTTTAAAAGAGTTTACATTTACTGGCACAATCATAAACTCTTGCATATCAACAGTATTATCTGCATGTTTTCCTCCATTTAATATATTCATTAAAGGGACTGGTAAAATATTAAATTCCCCCATCTTAAAACTTTTATTAAGATACCGATATAAGGATATATTATGAAACTTTGCAGCTGCTTTAGCTACAGACATGGAAACTCCTAATATAGCATTTGCTCCATAATTCTTTTTATTTTCTGTTCCATCTGCTTCAATTAGTTTCCTGTCAATTTCTTTTTGATTAGTTGCATCCATTCCTAAAATGACTATTGATATTATCTCATTTATATTTTTTACAGCTTTTAAAACACCTTTTCCGTTATATCTTTTCTCATCCCCATCTCTAAGTTCCAATGCTTCATAAACACCAGTTGATGCTCCTGACGGAACTGCTGCTCTTCCTATATCACCACTTCTAAGTATTGTATCAACCTCAATAGTGGGATTCCCCCGAGAATCGAGTATCTCTCTAGCTTTAATTTCCTTTATTAAACATGATTTTTTCATAATATAATTTAAAGATAAGCTCAACTAATTTCTAAAGTGAGCTGAAGAGTTCATCCTCCTTTTAAATTTTTTGAAAATCTCTTATAAATATATCCACAATAGCTTAGTGAATATCTAATCTCACTCTTTATTAACAATCAAACTAAATTTTATTATAAACTATTTTCATTTTTCAGGATTAATAAAATATTATAAATTAATATTTTTATCTCACAAGTATATTATTATTGCTGGCAATGAAAACTCAGGATCTGGCTCGTCTTCTCTCCACATCAATTTATTTGATACAATTTTATCCATTATGTTAACATAAACAGTACTATATACGAGATAAGTTTACAGTTTGCTATTTGAAAAAGTAATGTAATGTAATAAAAGTATTTGTTATTCTGAAGGAGCACTTCCCCTTCGTTTCACTCGAGGGTCGAGTGTAAACTTTAACGACTGAAGAATATCCTTTTAAAAAGATAAATATAATAAGATTCTTCGCAGAGCCTGTACTAGGTCCATTCGCTTCGCTCAGAGCCTGCCCTGAAAGGAGATCCTTCGCTAACGCTCAGGACAAGCTTAGCGAATGTGCTCAGACACCGTCCTGAGCAGAGCGAAGGGATGACAAAATAATATTAAGTATTTAAATAATAAAATATTAAAAGTGTTAACCTAACTCGTTTATAATACACATAAACAAATAATATTAACATACGGTGACAAATTTTTATTTAATTTTAAATTTTAATAGAAGTGGGTAAAATTGAAAAATAAAAAGGAAGAAATTAAAAAAACAACGAAATATTGGCACAGTCTACCAATAAGAGAAATATTCAATAAATTGGGAACCAGCTCAAACGGTTTAACTACTGATGAAGCTTCTAAAAGAATAAAAGAGTTTGGTTTTAACGAATTAAAAGAGGCAAGAAGAAGAACGCTTTTTGGTATTTTTATTGAGCAGTTTAAGAGTTTTCTTATCCTTATTCTTATATTAGCAACAATTTTTTCAATTTATCTGGGAGAGAATATTGAAGCAATTGCTATTGGAGTTATCCTGCTTATAAATGCTGTTTTAGGAACATATCAGGAATTTAAAGCAGAAGAATCACTAAAGGCATTAAAAAAGCTTTCTGCTCCTATAACAACAGTTTTAAGAGATGGTTTTGAAAAAACAATTCCATCAAAAGATATAGTACCTGGAGATATTATAATATTAAAAGCGGGGAATAAAATACCAGCTGATTGTAGATTAATAGATTCTTCTAATTTACAAATTGATGAAGCTATTCTTACTGGAGAGTCTGTTCCAGTTGAGAAAGACTACACTTTATTATTGGATGAGAAAATCACTCTTGTTGATAGAAAAAATATGGCTTTTTCTTCCACTTATGTAACCTATGGAAGGGGAAAAGCTGTTGTAACTGAAACCGGAATGAATACTGAAGTTGGTAAGATTGCTGGAAGTATACAAAAAGAGAAAAAAGAATTTACTCCTCTTCAAAAGAAACTTAATAGATTTGGGAGACAACTTGGAATTATTGTACTTATCCTTTGCACAATAGTGGCAGTTACTGAAATCATAGAATATAAAGCTATTGGAAATATAATAGAAATAAATGAAATTATATTAACAGTAATAGGATTAGCTGTTTCTGCAGTTCCAGAGGGATTACCAGCAGTTGTTACTATAACACTTGCTCTGGGAGTTAGGAGAATGGTAAAAAGAAACTCTATTATTAGAAGATTATCCTCTGTTGAAACTCTTGGAAGCTCTACAATTATTTGTACAGATAAAACTGGAACAATTACAAGAAATGAGATGACAGTTAGAGAAATATGGATAGATGGTACTAATATTAATGTTACAGGTGAAGGGTACATCCCCGAAGGTGAATTTAAAATTAATGATCAAAAGATAAACCTACTGAATAATAAGCTTCTGAACTTATTAATAAAAGCGGGAACTCTCTGCAACGATTCAACTTTAAAATTAGATAAAAAGGGTAATTATTTTACAAGTGGTGAACCTACGGAGATAGCTTTGACTGTTCTTTCTTCAAAGGCTGGATTTGATATTGAACACCTAAGTAAAAACTTTTCCAGGATTGATGAAATTCCATTCGACTCTGTAAGAAAAATGATGACCACTATTAATCAAAGTGATAATAAATTTTTTGCATTCACAAAGGGAGCACCTGAAAGAGTTCTTAATATTTGTAAAAAATTCTACAAAAAATCTGGAATTGATGATTTAAATCTAAAAGATAAAAAAGATATTCTTGAAGCTGTCATAAATATGGCAAATAGAGCTTTAAGGATTCTAGCAATAGCCTACAAACCTCTTGAAAACTATTATAACAAGGAAGATATAGAAAAAGATATGATTTTCATTGGTTTAGTGGGTATAGTAGATCCTCCAAGAATAGAGGTCAAAGATGCAGTAAAAAAAGCCAGGGATGCTGGAATTAGAACAATAGTTGTTACAGGTGATCATCAACTTACAGCTGAGGCTATTGCAATTGAAACAGGTATAATGAAAGAAAAAGATGCTGGAAAGTCTCTAACTGGAATGGACTTAGAAGATATTAGTGATGAGGAATTGAATCGAGTTATAAAAGAAGTTTCAGTCTTTGCAAGAGTATCTCCTGAACATAAATTAAGAATAATTAAATCACTTAAAAAAGATGGTGAAATTGTAGCCATGACTGGAGATGGTATAAACGATGCTCCTTCTGTTAAAAAATCTGATGTTGGTATAGCTATGGGAATAAGAGGTTCAGATGTTACCAGGGAAGCTGCTGATATGATTTTGGCTGATGACAATTATGCAACTATAGTCTCAGCTATAGAAGAGGGAAGAGGAATTTTTAATAATATCAGAAAGTTTATAAGACTACTTCTATCTGCAAACTTTGATGAAATTTTGATTATTTTTTTTGCAAGTATTATGAAATTTCCACCTCCTCTTCTAGCGGTTCAAATCTTATGGATAAATCTTGTAACAGACAGCTTACCAGCTCTTGCTCTCGGAATGGATAAACCAGAACCAGACTTAATGAAACAGAAGCCAAGAGATCCAAGTGAACCAATTTATCACGGAATGGGATTACATATCGTGGCAGCTGCAATTATTGCTGCTATTGCTTCACTTGGGGCATTTATCTGGTTTTACAAACATAGCACACTTGAAATAGCCAGGACTGTTGCATTTACTATCGCTGTAGTATTTGAGTTGTTTTTATCATTTAATTGCAAATCACCTAATAAATACGCATTCTCGAGCATAAAAATTCTTACAGAAAATAAGACT